>CAZZVE010000016.1:0-59880 GCA_964657325.1 uncultured Ktedonobacterales bacterium | reverse complement strand
ACAACAAAACCAAGTCCGACAGCGACACCTAAAGCAAGTCCAACGGTCAAGCCGAGTCCGACAGCGACTGTAACGCCTAAAGCAAGTCCAACGTTGACACCAACGGTTAAGATAAGCCCAACAGTCACGCCCAAAGCGAGTCCGACAGTCAAGCCAAGTCTCACGGCAACAGCAACGGTGAAAGTGAGTCCCACGGTGACACCTAGTCCGAAACCGAGCGTGACTGTTACCTCGACCCCGAGGCCAAAAACAATAGGAAAGCCACCCGTCAAGCTAAGTTCAACAGGTGCACAGGACCTTAACGCTGACCTTGTATATGCCAGCACATCACCGTCACCTGTGCCAACAACGGGTGGACGCGAACTAAGCGGAAGTGCGCCAGACGATTGGGAGAAAGCAGGTCGTACCGCAAATATCTTGGTGCTTGACTTCAATAAAGATTTTAGTGTGCACGTGCAACAGTCCTATACGCTTTGGCATGCAAACTGGGAGGTGTACGTAGGTCGTTTTGTCAACGCCAATCAAGATGGTATCTTCCTCTATGATCGCCTCGTTGGTGAGGGACGTATTATGGATTTTGATACAAACTTGCTCATCAATCATTATCAGGAATCGCATAATCTTGATGGGAATTGGGTTGTGTATAGCGGCGACTTCACAGGTACTGGTCGCGCCCAACTATTCATGTACGACCCCAGCACTGGTGATGGACAGATGCTTGCTTTTACGCCTGATCTAACGCTTGCTAAACAAGTATCTTACTCGAATCTCGGTATGGGTATGGTGCCCTATGTGGGTCACTTTGGCATGTCTAATGCGAGTGCAATGCTCTACGACCCTCAAAGCGGTCATAGCACTTTCCTGGCATTCAATAGGTCGTTGGCTATTATACACCAGACAACAGTGCAAAGCTGGGGACAACAATGGCAAATTCTTGTGGGTGCCTTCCTGGATCGTGAGCGTTGCCTGAGCAGTGGAAATTGCTCTACAGGGGACGACATTCTCGTTTTGAATCGCCAGACAGGGCAAATCGAGCAATACGTCTTCTCCTTTGGACGCAAGTTCCAAGTCTTTGACAATCGCTCACAAGCCTTTATACGCCAGGGTATCGTCAGCGATACACATCTTAATCAGGTTGACACTACTACGTTTAGTCTGCTCACGACACTTGTAACACATATTCGTGATGAAGAACTGTATTAGAGATAAGCAAAGATAGGAGACGAGAGAAATACACCTATTTCTCCCGATCTCCCATCTGCGCCTGATTGAATCGCATGATACAATAGGGTGTATGCGACATATATTTTTAGTTGGGCTTTCAGGTAGTGGCAAAAGCACTGTAGGTCATCTTCTCGCACAATGGTTGGATGTACCCTTTCTCGATAGTGATACATTGATAGAAGACATGTGTGGAGAGCGTATCCCTGATATTTTTTTGCATCATGGCGAAGCATACTTCCGTGCTTGCGAAAACCGTACGCTCGCTGACACGATTCACACCTATAAAAATGGGGCTGTGATTGCTACGGGTGGTGGTGCTGTAGTGCGGGAAGAAAATCGTGTACTGATGGCAGAGCACGGAATACGTGTCTGGCTACAAACTGAGCCAGCTATTGCTCTGGAACGTCTTCATGCACAACACGCCGAAGCTCTTGCACGAGGTAGTGTCCCTGAAACACGACCTCTACTCACAGGTTCAAACCCTCTCGCTGCGCTTCAAGCTCTTGCTACTGCCCGTTTAGTACTGTATGAAGAAGCGGAACTTGTCTGTAACACGGTAGGGAAAACAGGAGAACAGGTCGCACAGGAGATTATGACGATGCTTAGAGATTCGGATGTACTTAACGACAGTGTCCCACCGATTGTGCGACATGTAGATATTGGCAATGGCTACGATGTCGTCGTCGATTGGGGTGGTATAGAACGACTGGCACAGTACCTTACACAGCGTTCACTACCAGCACGCATCTTTCTTTTTAGTGATAGTAACATTGCGCGCCTGTATGGTACTACTCTTGTTCAAAATCTTACCGAAGCAGGTTTTGATCCGCAACTCTACATCATTCCGTCGGGGGAAAAAAGTAAGTCACAAGAGCAACTGAATACTATTTATGACTGGCTGCTAGAGCAAAGGGCAGAGCGGCAAGAAGCAATTATTGCTCTTGGCGGTGGTGTTGTTGGTGATCTTGTTGGCTATGTTGCGGCAACATATCTACGTGGTGTACCCTTGATACAGGTTCCTACGTCACTTTTGGCTCAAGTCGATGCCGCTATCGGTGGCAAAACAGGCATCAATCATCCACGTGGGAAGAATCTAATAGGTGCATTTTATCATCCACAGCATGTCCTCGTTGATCCAGCCTTATTGCTCTCCCTGCCAACACGCGAACGTACGGAGGGATGGGCAGAAGTTGTAAAATATGGTATTATACTTGACGCTGAACTGTTTGCACAACTTGAGGCACATGCCGAAACTCTACGCACGTTTACACATCCTCCGGTAGCACTCCTTTGTCAGATAATCGCTCGTTGTATCGACCTGAAAGTGAGTATTATAGAGGAGGATGAGCGTGAGCAAGGACGTAGAGCTATTCTTAACTACGGTCATACAGTCGCACATGCACTTGAAAATGTCGCAGGCTATGGTGAATGGCTGCATGGCGAAGCGGTTGCGTTAGGAATGGTTGCCGCAGCAATGCTTGCTTATGAAGCAGATATGTTTTCTCACGCAGATATGGTTCGTCAAAACAATCTTCTTGCTGCGCTCGACTTACCAACGCATTATACAGGTTCAGTACAAGCCGAAGCTATTCTCAAGGCTATGCAGTTGGATAAGAAAGTGTCTGGAAAGCAGGTACGTTGGATTATGCCCAGGCATATTGGAGATGTAACTGTTACAGTCATGCCAGAAGCGTTAGTGCAACGCGTCATCACAACATTTTTTGCTGAGAAGAGGGCATAATTATGCCAGAAACGCTTCGGATTCTTGTCTTGAATGGGCCAAATCTCAATACATTAGGAACACGCGAACCGACGGTGTACGGGACAACGACACTTCCGCATATACAAGAAATGTTGGAGACACGTGGTAAAGAACTGGATGCAGCAGTAACGTGCTTTCAATCAAACTATGAGGGGGCACTTATTGACCGTATTCAAGAGTATGCAGAGACTATTGACGGTATCATCATTAATCCAGGAGCATTCACGCACTATTCCCTTGCTATACGTGATGCGCTGGCTGCTGTGAAAGCACCAACGATAGAGGTGCATTTGAGCAATATCTACGCACGCGAAGCGTTTCGTCATCACTCAGTTATGGCAGCGATTTGTAAGGGACACATCGTTGGATTGGGTTGGCGCGGCTATCTTCTTGCACTGGAAGCGTTAGTTGCATTGATACGTGAGCAATAGTTAGTATATCAAAGAGGGATAGTATGAGTCAGGAGAGCATAACACAACTTCGTGCATGGATACAAGAGCAAGGAATAGATGCCTTTCTTATCACGCAGCCGCAGAATCGTTCTTACTTGAGTGGATGGTTCAACGATGATATAGAAGGGGCTGGCATGTTGCTTGTCAGTCAAGAGCAACAAATCCTCTTGACGAATGGCATCTATAAAGAAGCTGCTACAACTGAAGCCATAGGATGGGAAGTCGTCGTTCCTGAAGGCCGCGAGTATGCACCTGCATTTGCTACACTTGCGCAAAAGCATAGTTGGAGGAAAATTGGTTTTGAGTCAATGGCACTGCTCTATGGAGAATATGCGAAATTTCATGTAGCAAGTGAAGGTACATATGAGTTTCTGCCATTTGATGAAGATATTGTTGGAAAAATGCGAGAGGTCAAGCGGCTCGACGAGATTGAACTGCTCAAACATGCTATTGCCATCACTGATGAAACATTTGCACATCTCTGTCAATGGCTTCAACCAGGAATGACAGAGAAGGAAGTGCAGATGGAAATTACGCGTAAGATGGTAGAATTGGGGGCTGAGAGTGTCGCATTCGAGTCAATCGTAGCTTCAGGGCCAAATGGATCAATGCCACATGCTCATCCCGGACAGCGACGCATTCAGCGTGGTGAACTGATCACAATTGATATGGGCGCGCGCTACAAAGGCTACTGCGCGGACATGACGCGTACCATTTGTCTTGGCGAGCCTGCAGAACCTCGGATGCGCGAAGTGTATGATGCTGTCTTAAACGCTATGAAGACGTGCGAGGCAGGCTTACGAGCAGGTATCTCTGGTAAGGCTGCCGACGCACTGGCACGTAATGCGCTAGAAATGGTCAATTTGAACGAATACTATGTGCATAGTACTGGTCATGGCGTCGGCTTACAGATACACGAAGGCCCTAACCTCTCAGCACGTGCACCAGAGGATAGCATGCTTCCTGTTGGAGCCGTCGTGACCGTTGAACCCGGTGTATATATTCCAGGATGGAGTGGGACGCGTGTAGAAGATTGCGTTCTACTCAAAGCTGATGGCATTGAAGTATTGACACAATCACCGACCGATTTAGTGATACAGCGTTAGAATAACAGAGAAAAGCATGTCAAGAGAAACTTTCTACTTAAGCATGCCAAGGAGCTTTTATGATTTCTACGGGCGACCTGAAAAAGGGCGTAACTATCGAATTTGAAAACCAATTATGTAGTATTCTGGATTGGTCTCATATAAAAATGGGGCGTGGTGGTGCGATTGTGCGGTTAAAACTGCGTAATCTCCGCACAGGCTCAACAATTGATCGAACATGCGATGCGGGTGACAAGTTCAAACGTGTTTACCTGGACCGTACAACTGTTACCTATCAATATCAAGATGGCGATCAATATCATTTTATGGATACAAGCACATACGACGACGTTGTACTCACCTCAGCACAACTTGGTGACACCAAAAACTATCTCATTGATGACATAGAACTCGACCTTGTGCGTTTTAACGAAGAGGCACTTTCGGTTGAGCCGCCAGAAAAAGTCGTATTGCGTGTAACTTATACTGAGCCGGGCTACAAAGGCGATACAGCAACGGGTGGCACAAAACCTGCAACTACAGAAACGGGCTTTGTGGTGCAGGTGCCATTGTTCATCACAAACGGCGATCTTATTCGTGTTAACACCACAAGTGGTGCTTACGTTGAACGAGCCTAAGCATATGCTAATACTTTATACGTTTGACAAATTAGCATAATGTGGAGTGTGTATTATGAATGGAAATCGACACGATTCCAATGAGCAAGAGTTGAATTCAGATGGGATATATGATTCTTCTGAGAATATGAGTATTGAGCAATTGCAGCATTTGGTGCAGTTGCTCGATCATAGCGACGTTTCAGAGATCGAATTGAAACGCGTTAAAGAAGGAACGCGGTTGGTCTTGCGGAAAGCGAGGGCTTCCGAGAGTATCGACGTGCAGGCACAGCAGGTTCTGCTTCCTCTTTCCACAACTGTAACAAGTACTGAAAATGCTCCAACCGTTGAGACAATGCATCGCGTGGTTGCGCCACTCGTTGGTATCTTTCATAGATGGGCGAAACCTAAAGGTGGGACGCTTGTTGCTGTGGGTGATATCGTGAAAGTTGGACAACTAGTTGGAACAATTCAATCACTCAATGTAATAAATGAGGTAGAAACGTCAAAGGCGGGACGTGTGGTAGATATTCTCGTGCAGGAGGGACAAGCTGTAGAATATGGACAACATCTCATGACTATTGATAGTGCAGAAGGAGCATAAGTATATGCTCGACTATACAGAAACCTCTTCTGTCGTCAGTGTCTCAGAACTTTCGCTTTATTTAAGAGAACTGATGGAGCGGAACGATATTTTACAGAATATCTGGGTACACGGAGAGATTTCTAATTGCAAGGCGTATGGCTCTGGGCACTGCTATTTCACTTTAAAAGAGGGTGATGCACAACTTTCATGCGTATTCTTTAAGCAATCACGGTTACGCTCGTCCGCTCCACCCCTACATGATGGTATGGCTGTAGCTGTCAATGGACGTGTCGCCTTTTATGAGCGAGATGGCAAACTACAGTTCTACGTTGATGCTGTCAAACTTCTCGGTGAGGGTGTTCTCTTTCAACGTTTTGAGCAGTTGAAAGCGCAATTAGCCGCCGAGGGTCTTTTTGATGCAGAGCGTAAGCGTCCTCTTCCTCTTCAGCCAGCTCTTATTGGGATTGTTACCTCGCCACAAGCAGCTGCACTACGTGATATGGTGCGTGTGTTACGTACTCGTTATCCTCTCGCGTCTGTCCTTCTTTCACCCTCGCTTGTACAAGGTGCGGAAGCTCCTACCTCAATCGCGGCAGCTTTAGATCTGTTAAACGAGCATGGTGAAGCTGATGTTGTGATCGTTGGACGTGGTGGAGGTTCTATTGAAGAGCTATGGGCGTTCAATGAGGAAGTAGTTGCGCGAGCTATTGCTCGTTCGCGTATTCCTGTCATTAGTGGTGTTGGGCATGAAACTGATTTCACCATTGCTGATTTCGTCGCGGATCATCGTGCTTCAACCCCAACAGCCGCCGCAACAGCTGCTGTACCAGATGTAGCGGAGTGGCGTGACGACATACGAGAAAAGCAACAGGTGCTCTACAATGTGATGGAAGAACACCTTTTTAATCTTGGCGAAGAACTTGAACGTATGAAACGTGACTTGCAGCGTGCTAGCCCTCTCACATTAATTGATAATCGGCGTCAGCAACTAGATGATACGATAGAGCGTTTACAAGGACGTATGGAACATGCTCTTGCCTTACAACGCGAACGTATGCGTGGTGTGGCACTACAGTTACATTCATTGAGTCCTCTGCTCACGATTGCTCGTGGCTATGCAGTTGTAAGGCGAGATAGTAATCAAGCAGTTGTTACAAGCGTACATCAAGCCCTACCAAATGATACGCTCACAATTCAGGTTCAAGACGGACACATTTCTGTCGAAGTTCGTTCTCTTTGAATAACAAAATTTCTACATAAAGGGGTGGAAGTCATATGGAATCGTTATCTTATGAAGAAGCCTTTGAGCAACTAGAGGCGGCAATTACAGCATTACAAGATGGAAAACTTCCACTTGAGCGTGCCTTGCAGTACTACGAGGAGGGCATGAAATTGGCGCAGCAATGTGATACTTTGCTCCAAAAAGCTGAACTATCGGTTCAACAACTTAGCGTATCTGGCGATGGAACACTGAATATTCAACCAATCGAAATCTGAAAAGGACGGCTATGCTACAAAATTCATTGCTGGACAACCGTATTCTCCTTTCATCATTTCTGGCCTGGGCTGTTGCACAAGTCTCTAAGACAATTCTCGATTTGTTTCGACAACGTAAACTTGTCTTGAGCCGACTAGTCTCTTCAGGAGGTATGCCAAGTTCACACTCTGCGCTTGTAACAGGGCTTGCGACAGCTACTGGTCGCGTCGTAGGGCTTGGCTCAGCACCATTCGCTATAGCTGTGGTTGTTGCGAGTATTGTTATGTATGATGCTGCAGGTGTGCGCCGCGCTGTAAGTATTCAAGCTCGTATTCTCAACCAAATGATCGAAGAAGCTTTTCAAGGAAGTCCAATGGCAGAGAAGCGATTGCGCGAGCTTATCGGTCATACACCAATTCAGGTATTTGTTGGTGCTCTCCTCGGCATTGGTGTTGCCTTACTTATGACTGCTTAACCACACCTATTTCGTAGGAAGTGTGATACAGACGTTTTGCACTTCCTCAAGAAAGAACCTCAGCATAAATTTCCCTTCCTATCTCCAGAATGTGAAGAAATACCGCTCTAAGTATTGAAAACTACCACGTGATGTATTATAGTTCTTTTAGAGAAATAGAAAGTATGCAGAATACCTAATAGTCCTACAGATAGTGCCTGCACTGTAGTGTTTTTGGCATCGAGATACTTCGTGTTCTGCCTCTCGTTCTTCATATAGGAATATATGCATGCGTACATACTATCTATCTCTGCTAAGTAAACAACGAGAATATTGGATTGTACGAGAAAAAGGAACAGCACTGAATGTGTTATGATGATGTGACAAGAATGCTTCGTTCCTCATTGTGCATAAATATATTGTAGAGTTTTTATGATGAAAAATATATTACGGCGAATAATCGGTAGAGGGGAGACACGATGAAGTTACTCGTCATCGACAGCGACCGTGATCTTGTTGAGATGCTTACGAGCTGGCTGAAAACACTCGGTTATGAAGTCTATCGCGCATATACAGCAGAGCGCGCTAAGATTGAGTGGTTAGAGCGGAAACCTGATCTTGTTATACTTGATACATCTCTTAAAGGGGTAGACACGCTAGGTATGTGTCGGGACCTACGTATGAAGCACGATGCGCTTATCTTAGTCGTCACGGATGGCAAAGACGTACAAGATGAGGTTCGATGTTTAGATGCAGGAGCCGATGATTATTTACGCAAACCGTTTTTCCCTTCTCAACTTCTGGCCCGTATTCGTGCTGTAAGCCGTAGAGCGCGTTCAACATTGGAACAACGTCCCTCATCTATTGTGACAGTTGGACCTATACATGTCGATTCGCTTCATAACGAAGTAACTGTCCACGGAAAAACTGCGCGTCTGACACCAACCGAGAGCAAGTTACTTCATTTCCTTGCCGTGAACGCAAACGATGTATGTACTGCAAATCAAATTGTTACTCATGTTTGGGGCTATGATACAGAGGGGGACGCTGGCTTAATTAAGGCGCATGTGCGTCATTTGCGCCAGAAAGTAGAACCTGACGCAAGTAATCCACACTACATCTTGACTGTTCCTGGCGTCGGCTATACTATGATTCGCCGTTCTGCTGAGGAAGCCGAAGAAGTTGCACGCCCTCTTCGTGTTGTCTCCTTATAAAAAAAACGTCTGTTTTTGACAGCGAGAAAAACATGTCTTTAGTACAAGTAGAGACATGTTTTTCTTGTTTGTTACTGTTATACGATACAAAATAATCTGTGTAGCTAACGGCATTACAGCAACAAGGTCTTTGCATGTTTCTATGCTCCTCCACGAGCAAAGACCATAACTGGCACTGTAAGAACAATAAGTTTGATATCTTTCCAGAGCGATTGATCTTGAAGATACTCGATATCCATCTCAACCATATTTTGAAACGTAACACGTGAACGACCATATACCTGCCATGTGCCTGTTAAACCGGGCTTTCCCGAAAGACGCAGCCAGTCGCGTGAACTATACATCTCAACCTCAAAAGGCAGAGGTGGGCGAGGACCAACCAACGTCATTTCGCCGCGTAGTACATTTAAGAACTGTGGAAGTTCGTCCAAGCTTGTTTTCCGAATGAAACGTCCTACTGGTGTGATACGAGGGTCTTTCACATCTTTGTAGGCGAGTTTGCTGGTACCATCTTCATTTAATTTCTCTCCACTCATGTACTTCTTAATTTTTTCACGATGAGCGGCTGAGTCGCTATTTGTATACATCGAACGGAACTTGAGCATTTCAAATTCTGTCCCATCTTGCCCTATACGTTTCTGACGATAGAAAATAGGGCCTTCTGAATTTAGTTTAATGCAGAGCGCAATAACGATACATACAAGAAGAACGAATGGTGAAATAAGCAGTGTGAACGCAAAATCCAGCACACGCTTCGATTTAAGATAGCTTGTGCGGATGCTGATTGCTTTGATTGAAGCTGTCTGAACAGCCATTGTTTCCTCCCCAGTTGGATTATTAGACTTTGCCCCCCAACTACATGCGTCTTTGTAGCCACATTTACTATGATACGTGAAGCAGGTGCAGAACTGGTGAGCAATTGCATGGAGATATGGTGAAGAGTTAAGACTATGGTAAAAAGATTGAGCACATGCTTTGGGTTTGGTTACGTCTTCTCTACTCAATAAGACAAGCTTAACCTGTTTTCTACCTATACCGTTATAGTGTAACTACCAATGAGTGATACGATATATGAGAAGTATGAAGATTTCCTATTGTTTAGTTAAAAAGGAGTGGCATCGTGGCAGCGCCTTTAAAAGTGCCTCTTGTTGATTTACGAGCGCAGTATCTTACATTAAAACCAGAGATTATGACGGCGTTTGAAGAGGTTCTTGATGGTATGCATCTTTTTCTAGGGCCACAATTACATACGTTTGAGCATTCATTTGCTTTATATAGCGGTTGTCATTATGGAGTCGGTGTTTCATCGGGCACTGACGCTCTTGCTTTAGCATTACGTGCTTGTGACATCGGTGCTGGTGATGAAGTCATCACTGTATCAAACACCTTTATCGCAACAGCAGAAGCCATTGCACTTGTCGGGGCAAAACCCGTTTTTGTTGATATTGATCCTGAAACATACCTCATGAATTGGCAGCTGCTAGAGGCTGCTATCACTGTTAGCACTCGTGCTATTATGCCTGTCCATCTTTATGGACATGCGGTAGAGATGCAACCCATTATGGATATTGCTCGTGTGCACAATCTGCGTGTGATTGAAGATGCGTCGCAGGCGCACGGTTCTACTTATATGGGTCAGCGCGTTGGAAGTTTTGGTGATATTGGGTGCTTTAGCCTGTACTATAGCAAAAATCTGGGAGCCTTCGGTGAAGCCGGTATTTGTACAACAAATGATTCAGCACTGGCAGAGAGAATGCGTATGTTTCGCGACCACGGCTCACGTGAAAAATATCATCACGAGGTAATGGGCGTGAACGCACGGCTTGACGAATTACAAGCCGCGGTCCTGAATCTAAAAATGCCGTATTTAGAACAATGGAATGGTGCTCGTCAAGCTCATGCAGAGGCATATAACGCGCAACTACGGAATGTTGTCGAAGCCGTTCCTGTGGTACAACCTTGGGCAACGCATGTCTATTGCTACTATGTTATACGTGTGCCTGAGCGTGATGCATTCCGTGCAGCTATGGAACAAGAGGGTATAGGAACAACCATTCACTATCCTGTTCCTATTCATCTGCAACGTGCCGCCGCTCAATACGGGTATACACGTGGCCTATTACCACATACGGAAGCGTTAGCAGAACGTATTATCTCGCTTCCTATGTATCCCGAAATGACCGAAGAGCAGCGACAACTCGTGATAGATGCAGTCAAGAAACACACTGTGTTGAGTGTATCAAAGACAGTGTAAAGCTATTATTAGTACGCAATACTACATATAAATAAGTAACAAAGGGAACCATAAAAGATGACAAATACGCGCTTTGGTATTATCGGGTGGGGTTACTGGGGACCCAAGATTGCTCGTAATCTGGAAAGCTTACCACAAGCAGAAGTGGCGATGATAGCAGACACAGATATACATCGCCTTTCTTCGGCTAAGGGTATTTCGGGCGTACAGGTGACAACACGTGTGGAAGATATGTTCCTGTCAGAAGTCGTTGACGCCGTTGTGATTGCAACACCTGTACGAACACACTATCGCCTTGCACGGGAGGCACTACTGCATGGAAAACATGTCCTCGTCGAAAAACCGCTCACCGCTAGCGTTATGGAGGCTGAGGACTTGATTGCCCTTGCACGGCAACAGAATCGTGTGCTGATGGTAGGCCATACATTTGAGTATAGTCCAGCCGTGAACGAACTGCGTAAATTGGTACAAAGCGGCGAGTTGGGAAAAATATATTGCGTTGAGACCGAACGTGTGAACTTAGGATTGTTTCGCAACGATATTAACGTGATCTGGGACCTTGCACCACATGATGTATCGATACTTCTGTATCTCTTTGGCAAAGCTCCAGAACAAATTAAAGTACAGGCGAACGCACATCTCCAACCTAACATTCATGATATCGCCCATCTTGATTTAAGTTATGCTGATGGAATGAACGCACACATTCATGTTAGCTGGCTTCATCCTTGCAAAATTCGTCGTGTGACCATTATTGGGGACGCACGGATGGTGGTATATGATGACACCAATCCATCGGAGATGATAAAGGTTTATAACAAAGGGGCTGACGTTGATGCCGATCCGGTTGTGTCCTATCGCTATGGAGCGATCACGATTCCGCATATCGATTGGATTGAACCACTACGGCTCGAATGTGAAGACTTTGTTTCAGCTATTCGCAACGGTACACAGCCGCGAGCGCATGGGGGTGTGGGTCTGGCCGTAGTACAGGTTCTGGCAGCAGCGCAGGATGCGCTCGAAAAACAAGAGCGATTGAACGTTGCGGTGCCTGTTCGCTAAACCGCGCAAGTTTTTTGAGGAGTGCGTAGTGAGTGAAACTATGCTACTTATCGGTACTATTGTACTGGTAGCTATTATTACCAGTATTGTATTTGTACTTCTAGTGCAGAGACGCTATGTTAAGACACTCTCTACACGTCAGGAGGAATGGAAGAGTACGCAGAACCATGTACTGCAAACTTGGGAAATTCAGCAAGAGAAACGCGCGATTGAGTTGGAGCATTCCCTTAAAATTGACGTTGAACATGTAGACATACAATGGAAGGCGTGGGAGGCAAAAGATACATCTCTTATTGCCTCCACTGCTCAGCAGTCTCAAGTTGCGCTTCAGTATATAAAGCTCGAACAGGAGGTGGCTCGGCTTCCTTGTATAGATGACGTGCCACTGAAAAAGCCTGACTAAACTACGCCTGCACGTAACGAAGCAAGAGTTCGTTCCAGTCCTTCTTTGAAAGAGACTACAGGTGTATAGTTAAGCAATTGTTGTGCTTTGCTGATGTCTGCCAGGCTATCGCGCACATCTCCTGGACGGGCGTCCCTATAGTCTATATCTAGCTTTCTTCGAAGCAATTCGCCTGTTATCTGAAGGACACCATTGAGCGAGATAAGTGTTCCACAGCCAATATTCATAGCCTCTCCAACAGCTTTTGTTGCAGTAGCTGCCAGGAGGTTCGCCTGTACGACATTCTCAATATAGGTGAAGTCACGTGTTTGTTCTCCATTACCGAAAACAACTGGACGTTGTTGTTCGATTGCTGCAGTAAGGAAGCGAGGAATGACTGCTGCGTACTCCGATGTTGGGTCCTGACGTGGGCCGAAGACGTTAAAATAGCGCAATGCGACAGTTTCTAGTCCGTATATTCTTGTGAATACACCACACAGAAGCTCTCCTGTAAGTTTTTGCACTGCGTAAGGTGACATAGGAGCCGTTGGCATTCCTTCATGCTTTGGAAGTGTCGGTGTGTTTCCATATACTGACGAGGAACTAGCATAGACAACTCGACGTACACCAGAGTCACGTGCTGCTAGGAGAACATGTTGTGTACCGTTGATATTGGTTTCTAGCGAGGTTGTGGGATCAGAGATTGAACGTGGCACAGATGCTAACGCTCCCTGGTGAAAAACTACTTCCACTCCCATAACAGCACGTTTGACGGCCTCTGCATCGCGGAGATCGCCATGAACGATTTCAATCTGTTCAGAATACCCTTGTAGAACGCTTAGATTACTGGTGCGACCCGTGGCAAGATTATCAAATACACGAACTGTGTGTCCTTGTTTGAGAAGCGTCTCGGCGATATGTGAACCAATAAAGCCAGCACCGCCTGTGACAAGATATGTTGCTTTTATCATAAGTTACTCTCAGTATGTCTTCACTGATATAGCCATGTACGTGGAGAATAGGGAAGGCTATATATGAAGTCATGTTTCTTTCTATATACATAGTGTTCCACGTAACCTTACTGTACCAGATTACTAACGGTTTGAATAGTGATTCTTAACTTGACTTGTGCTATACTTGCGTCAATTATTTATGCTTTGTTGTTACTGAAAAAAAGGATGTGCTCATTCAATTTCCTGTAACGCGTTTTAGGAGTATTTCTCATGGTTGTGCGTTTCTTTGAGAAGCGATTAATTCTTTTTCTTGCATTTCTTCCACTTTCCCTTTTATTGAGCGGTTGTATACCACTCGGATTTCAAAGTAGTTCAAAAACGGATGTGATTCCCACTGCGACACCCATCAGTGTCACAATTCCAGCATGTCAGTCTACTTGTACCACGCCTGGCTTGCGAGAAATCCCTGATACCTGGAATAATATTCATCTTTTTCAAAGCTTCGACTATCATATTCAAAATCCAACTCCTATTTCACAGTACTACGATTTCATATGGGGGGCTGTTCCCAGCAAAGTTTCAGCTTTTCGCGCAGGCAACCCAAATGCGCTTATTAGTTACTATATTCCTTTTCACCGTGATAATGGTACATTTGCGAATCCAGCACTTGGTCAACAGCATGGTCTAGACTATTGGCGTTCAACACACCCTGACTGGGTGTTGTATCAATGTGATCGTACAACACCTGCCCTAGAATATGGTGACCCAAATATTCCGCTTGACTTCACAAATCCTGACGTTGTGCAATGGCAAGTACAAACGTATGCCCAGCCGGCCAGTACCAATGGCTATGATGCTATTGCTGCTGATAATCTCAATCTGGAAAATCTCTTTGGTGCTTGTGGCTTCTACAAAAATGGACAATGGGTTCAGCGTTATACAGGAAAGACAATTGACAAGCAATGGCAAAACGATATTCTTTCCTGGGTAACTGCGATGCAAACAGCACTTCATGCATTACCTCATCCCGTTGCTCTCATCCCTAACCTTGGTCCAGGTCCTGTTCCTTTGACCGATCCTATTGTTGCGAAAATTGTGACACACGTTGATGGTATACTCGATGAAGGCGGTTTCACCAATTATGGTAATGGTTATTTAACTGGAAGTAACTGGTTACACGAGATACAATTCATCAGAAGTGTGCAGATACAACAACATAAGCCGTACTTTATCTCTAACGAGTTCAAAACCGATGCACTAAGTCATGATCAGATTCAGTGGGCACTTGCCTCATATTTGATAAGTAAGGAGCATTATGCCTCGCTGTACATTACGAATAACACTAATAGTACTCAGAATTATGGTGCTGATAGACGGTACAGCGAATATGAGGCGAGAATAGGCACCCCAAATAGTGAGATGTATTTTTCACAAAATGTTTACTGGCGTGATTATAGTAATGGAATTGTTGTTGTCAACTCAAGTGATACAAACACCTACACGGTAAAAACGAGTGCATCTACCTATGTGGACTTGTATAGTAATCATATAAATCAAACATTTTCAATACCTCCTCATTCTGGAATGGTGCTTATTCCTGGATAGTATTTCTGATAGTCATGAAGAACAGAGGTCTATACTCAAAGAGTTGAGTATAGACCTCTGTTCTTGTGTTTTCTGGGGTATCTCATCTCTAACCATCAACAAAAGACGCGTTAATGCAACCTATTCTCAACCTTTATTGACATATATTCTCACCTCTTTATAGAGTATTATCTATTGTGTTAACTATTGGGAGTCGGCAGTAGCTTGTCTTATTCGATGGAGCATATATGCTGTCTCGATTAAAGAAGAGAATGCTTTATGCAGAAAAAACTGCAAGAGGATGTTGTGGTGAAAAGTCAGTCGCTTGTACAAAAGCGAGCAGTAGATCATTCTTCAGAAGCTAAGTATCATGTGCTGATTCTTGATGCTCGGTTACGGCAAGCATTAGTAACTATCCGCTCGTTGGGAGTACGTGGACTCGATACAGTTGCACTCGAACATACAACCGTCCCGACGTTTGCATCACGGTGGTGTCAGCGGAGCGTGGTATGTCCTGCTGATGAAGGGACAGAAGACTATCTCATATTTCTTGAAAATGTACTTAGTTATACTGGTGTGCAGGTAATTATTCCATCATCTGATGGGACAATAGCGTTGCTTCGTCAACATCGTGCTCGGTTAGAGCGATGTGTTCATATTGCTTTAGCTAGTGAACCTGCAATGACCATTGCTGTGAATAAGGAGCAAACTTTGGCGGTTGCCAAACAACTTGGTTTAGGCATTCCAGAGGGAGTAACTGTACGTACTCCTGATGAAATTCCAGAGGCTTTGCGCGATGTTGGATTACCTGCTGTGGTAAAGCCAGTAGAGTCGTGGTTGTGGAGCAACGAGCAAGGAACTCGACTGGTCTCGCGTTTAGTGACGACACCTGAGGAAGCGCGTCGAGCCGTGGAAGAATTGACACAGTTTGGTGGTACAACGCTTTTTCAAAGGTTTCTTTCTGGAAAACGTGAGGCAGTAAGTTTTCTTTATGCGCGTGGGACAGTCTATGCGCGGTTTGCACAGTGGGCCAAACGTACTGAACCGCCTCTTGGTGGACAATCCGTTTTACGACAAAGCATTGCTGTTCCGTCTGATATTGGTGGTCAGGCTGAACGTCTTATACGTGAAATTGATCTGGAAGGATACTCGGAAGTGGAATTTCGCCGCGACAGTAAGGGTGTTCCTTATCTTATGGAAATAAATCCTCGCCTTTCTGCCTCTGTTGAGATCGCGGTACGTTCAGGTGTTGATTTTCCCTATCTTTTGTATCAATGGGCGAATGGT
Source organism: uncultured Ktedonobacterales bacterium (assembly GCA_964657325.1). Lineage (GTDB taxonomy): Bacteria > Chloroflexota > Ktedonobacteria > Ktedonobacterales > Ktedonobacteraceae > JBBQVS01. The sequence continues at coordinate 43,487 of CAZZVE010000016.1, read as the reverse complement.
GAACCTGTTGATACTGTAACAGGCTATCGTACTGGGAATTGGATGCGCTACCTCAAAGGTGATATTATGACGACTATCGCAGCACTTCAGCAACGTGGTCGCCCCGGTGTAACACCTCCTGCACAAGCTCTTATAGGCTTTTGTCTCTCTTTTCTCGTTCCAATGGGCTATGATTATTTAGACTGGAAGGACCCAGTTCCAGCACTACAAGCTACAACCTCCTTTACCCGTAGTTGGGTCGGGGGGGCAATAAAGAAACGTCTGTTTCATGTATGACGTAAAGTATGTTGGCCCTGTTATGTCCTGAGAATATCTCCATCTGAATGTGAAAAGAAAAGGGTTACGGTCATGCGTGAACGTTTACGTCTGTTGCTGGCAACATGCTTTTATTATAGTGGACTAGTCTTTTTAGCCAATAGACGTTTACAGCACTCTGCGCAGCGATTGATTATTCTCAATTATCATAGTGCTGCGGGAGAGAACCTACGTCAGCAAATACGTTACTTGAAACAACACTATCGTGTTATGCATCTTGAAGATGCGTTGGAAGAACTCTTTCATTCTTCACAGAATGTGGTGCATGATAAACGTACTCCAGTTGTGCTGACGTTTGACGATGGCTACCTCGATAACTATACCTGTGGCCTACAACTTGCACGTGAGTTGCACATTCCCTTCACTGTGTTCCTCATTCCTGGTTATATTGAAAGCGGAGCGTGTTTCTGGTGGTTAGCAGGTGAGTTTTTGCTAAATCATACTAAACTGGAAAAGGTCACGATTAAGGAGAAGACGTATAGGCTGCCAGCAGATCGACAAGCAGCGGCGAAAGTGATTGATAGACAACTGCGCTTTGCTGTGTCGGTAGAGAGCCGAGAAACGTTTCTTGTGCAGCTACAAGAAGCTTTGGAAGTCTCTCTTCCGACACGTGCAGAAGAGGGATACGAGAATACACTGCTCCCACTGAACTGGAACGAAATTCATGAAATGAAAGCGAGTGGTCTTGTCTCATTTGGGGCACACACAATGCATCATCCCTTGTTGGAGTATATAGTAGATACAGAGGAAGTTCTGTATGAGGTGCAAGAGGCTCGTAACGTCTTAGAGCAGCATTTGGAGCAATCCATTCGTACTTTTGCGTATCCAATTGGAAAAATGAAAGACATTGGTGATGCTGGCTTATCTGCTGTATCAACAGCAGGATACACATGGGCACTAACTACTATTGAAGAGCTAAATACGATAGACACAAATCCATATCTTCTATGCCGCCTACCTGGAGACCTTTCACAACATTGGCTCATCATGGCTTCGGAGCTTGCAGGTTTACTCGGTGTAGTCTCAAAATTCAAACGCAAGAGAAACAAGCCGTAAAAAAGCATCGTTACCTGTTGGTTTTCGTAATCGAACGCAATAGGTAACGATACGTTGTCATCCAATAAATGTTGGCGTAGGTTCCTCCACAATTTGAAGTGTGGGTGCAGCAATCTCTGGAAAGAGCGCATCATAAGCGAGCAATAAATTAACCTTTGTCCGTTCCCAACACAACGCCTCTTCGACACGTTTTCGCCCTAAGGCTCCCATATGGATACGCAGTGCTTCATCGTTGAGTAATGTCTCTATCGCGTCTGTGAACGAAGCTACTTCATTTGGTGTAGCATAGAGTGCTGCATCTTGGGCAGAAAAGCGCGTCTCTAGCAAGTCAAATGCCACAACAGGTTTGCCCATTGCCATATATTCCATTGTTTTGAGCATGGTGCTATGGTCGTTTAGCTCGTTACTTGGATCAGGCGAGAGACCAACATCGGTGATGGTGAGATAGCGCAACATATCAGCCTTTGCCACCCAACCCGCAAAATGCACAACATCTTCAAGATCAAGTGTGTGTGTGAGTGCTTTGAGCATAGGTAGTTGATCGCCGTCTCCCATAAGTACAAGAGATACATCTTGCCGCTGCCGAACGTGAACAAGTTCGTGAAGGGCATGCAATACCAGTTCTACACCATCCTGCGCACCCATGACGCCAACATAAGCAAGCAGAAATTGTTTTCCCTGTTTCAACGCTAGTTCGGGCTTACTCTCTACAAAACGCGTAAGGTCGGGACCATTACGCACCACAAAAACATTTTCCTCAGCGCATCCTCCACGTTGTAGCGCGATCCGTTTCTGCGACTCATTTGTTGTAATGACGATATCAGCTATTTTGTATGAGAGTCGTTCAAAAAGAAGATGCAATCTATACAACGTCTTCATACGATTTTGAAACTTGGCACGAAATATTTCAGGTGCTAAATCGTGCTGATCGAAGACATATTTTTTGCGTAGAAGCTTATAGAACAATCCAAGGGCGAAAAACATATCGGGTGGATTTGCAGCGTGAATAACGTCAAAGCCGTGACGGAAAAGAACACGTAGGCTGAGTAGAAATGTCATAAGCATAGCTACGCTATACTCTTTTATATAGTCGCTTGCCTTTTCGATAGTAGTTGAGAGATGGTAGCGATAGATGTGAATCCCTTCGAGGCAAATATATGATTCCTGGTCACGTGTCTCACCTTTGGGACAAATGATGGCAACTTGAAAGCCATAGCGACGAAGCGTACATGCTTCACGCCACACACGTGGGTCCGCTGGTACAGAGAGGTTTTCAACGAGCATCAACACTTTATGAGATGCTGGCATGAGATACCTCCTGCTGTACCAATTCTACATTTCGTTTCTTCGATTTTCTTGCTTTTTTCTGTATAGCATGTACATACATAGCGAGTACATGCTTTAGCGTCACCATGTGGTCTGACTGTAGGATATCTGCTCTACCTGTTGTACGTTCTCTGTGCAGGAGTGCTCTTTCAAGACCCTCAGCCATCGCGTCTGCGTCGCGGGCGCAAACAGAACATCCTTCTGTTTGCGAGATAACTTGTTCGACATCGCCAACATTTGTTGCAACAACTGGCACATTGCATGCCATCGCTTCCTTCACAACGTTTGGTGCGCCTTCCGCGATGGATGGAAGGATCAGGGCATTGCTCGCATTGATGTACTGTACTACCTTTGACTGTGGTAAGCCCGTAGCAACCACCAGTTCTGCCTCCATGCCACGCTCATGTAAACGCTCAAGCGCAGCTTGCGCTAGCTTAAAATTTTTGACAGGAATAGTAGGATTATTTGCAAAGACAACATAGTATTTCCTCTGGTCCCAGCCTAATAGTGTGCGTGCCTCAGCACGAGACATTGGCTGAAACAAGTCAAAGTTAATACCATCAGCAAGAACAACTGCATCGTCTGTTAGCGATGCTTTTTTCATTTGCTCAGACTTTACGGTGACAACCTCTACATGACGACACAACCACTGACTGACACGAACAACGAACAGGCTTTTTTTGCTAATGCTCTCGTCTTCTGTAACAGTTCCTAATAGATCATCACCGAGGTATGCTGCCACAACGGGTGTTGTCCATTGCATGCGTGCTACAAGACACCATAAACCATAGTGCCCATGAACAATGTCAAAACGTCCTGTTAATGTCTTGAAAAAAACTTGGAGCGTTGCCGATAGGTAGCGAAGTGGCATTGGATAGCTTGGGTTTGGATGCACAATTTCTACATGGTGACCATCGGCAAGGAGTGAATCAACAATAGGTTTTACAAAGGTTCCTTTATGTGGTCGTTCCGGTGTAGGATAAATTCCTGTCACCATCAATACACGATATTTTTTCGGAGTAGTTTGCTCTTCTATAGTTGTAGAAGACGACATAGTAGGAGTCCTTCCTTCTATTTAGCTTTTGTAAAACACTTGTAGGGACCGATGTATCACGTCCTTCTCGCACTCCAAGTGCCAAGAGGACGCGATACATCGGTTCCTACAGGCGACGTATCTCTCATCTGCATATCACGGTCTCGTCGGGATTGACATACTAACTGAATTCGATGAATTGGTTCCTATACGGTCATCATCCAGCAGTGTTTCAACTGACCCTTGTGGTATTGCAAGCTGTGGACTATCAATAAAGACGCGAAACCAGAGTTCCAGACTTGCAAGTGTGAACAGTTGTGCCTGATAGTTTGTTGTACCTTCCATATGGTCATGTACCATCTGAGCGATGAAAGCATCGTTAAAATAGCCACGACTTCGTGTGCGCTCAGAAAGCAAGAGATTGGTGATAAAGCCTCGTTGTCCTTCGCGGAACCAAACACCAGTTGGGACATTGAAGCCCATCTTCTTGCGTGTCAGAATAGTCTCTGGAAGAAAATCAGCAAATGCTTGTTTGAGCATATACTTTGCGCGAAATGACTTTATTTTGAGATGTGATGGAATACTCGCGGCGTATTCTGTGAGCTTATCGTCAAGCAGGGGAATACGTGCCTCTAATGAAGCCGCCATTGTCATCTTGTCGCCCTTCATCAAAAGATTATCGGGCAACCAGATTTTTGTGTCCAGGTATAACATTGATGAGAGATCGTCGCGCTGTGGATTTTTCTGCAACCACGTTTGAAATACACGACTGGCGTCAAGATCAATCTCAGCTTTTGTCCTCTGTGAGAGCAGTTGTTCCTTCAGTGCACCATTGAAAATGCCAAACCAGTTCATCCAGCGTTGTGGTGCAGGTTGTGAAAGATTACGTGCAGCCGTTTTAAGTTTGCGCATACTGTAAGGAAGGCGATCTAACAGCGACTGAATAACGTTGTTCCGTATAGATGCAGGGAGAATATGATAGTAGCTTGCCAACCAATCAACGACGTATTTAGGATAGCCGGCGAATAGTTCATCGCCTCCCTCACCAGATAGAACAACTTTTACGTGTTGTCGTGCTAACTTTGAGACCAGATAGACACCCAAATCTGATGGTTCACTAACAGGCTCGTCACGATGCCATGTGAGTAGAGGCCAGTATTCCGTGAGATCAGACGACTTCACGACCAGTTCATGATGTTCTGTTCCGAAATGGTCAGCTACAAGTTTCGCATAGGGCAACTCGCTATACTCAGGATGATCGAAGCCAACTGAGAACGTTTTGACTTTGTGGCTCGTCAAGGTGCTCATGATACCTGATATAATGCTGGAGTCTACGCCTCCACTTAACATTGCCCCTACCGGCACATCTGCCATCATTCGCTCTTCTACCGCACGATGAACATGCTCACGAATGCCTTGAAGATATTCGGTTTCGCTATGATGCTCTGTCGGACCAAAGGTGTAGTCCCAGTAGCACTCTTCATGTATCGAACCATTCTCGTACAGGAGCCAATGTCCAGGAAGCACCTTGTAAACATTCTTAAAAAGTGTTGCCGGTGCTGGTACATAGCGAACGCTGAGAAAGTCAGCGAGTGCCTGTGTATCGGCCTCTCGCTTCACACGAGGATGACAGAGAAGTGACTTAATTTCTGATGCAAAAAGTAGGTCTCCGTCAGCACGAGTGTAGTAAAGCGGCTTCTTCCCTGCGCGATCCCGTGCGAGCAGAAGACGTTGACGCGGACCATCCCAGATAGCGAAGCCAAACATACCGTGTAGACGTGCTACACAGTCAACACCATATTCCTCGTAAGCATGAACGATGGTTTCGGTATCACAATTCGTGCGAAACTGATGGCCTTTTTCGAGTAATTCGGCTCGCAACGTCTTATAGTTCCATATCTCACCGTTGAAGACAATCCAAATATCGCCCGTTTCATTACACATGGGCTGATGACCGCCGCTCAAATCAATGATGCTGAGTCGTGCAAAGCCCAGGCCAACAGGCCCATCAATGTACGCTCCATTATCGTCTGGTCCGCGATGTGCTATCAGTTGGGTCATCTGCTCAATAAGAGCAGGCGAAATTGGTTCATGACTTTGAGCATTGTAGATACCACAAATACCACACATAGAATGTACCCCTTTTCTAACGGACGCCGTAAACATGATCCCTATCGACATTTTGTATGTGTGGCCCAGATGTAACATCCAATGTGGGTTCATCTATATAGACGCGGAACCAGAGTTCCAGGCAGAGCAAAGTCCAGATAGCAGAACTATGATTAACAAGCGTTGTTGTTGCATGCTCTTTCAAAATGTTGCGAATAAAGGCTGGATTGAATATGCCACGTTGTTGCGCACGCGGTGAGTCAAGCACTTCTCGTGCATATTCAGTAAGGTCGCCCCTGAACCAGTGCTTAATTGGCACCCCAAAGCCTTGTTTGGGACGCGAAAGAATATTTTCTGGTAGGAGATCTTTTGCCACCTGTTTCAGTAAATATTTTAGTGTACCATTGTGTATGCGTAGTGATGGGTCAAGTGAGGTGACGTATTCAGCAAGTTGATGGTCGAGGAGTGGACAACGTGCTTCTAGTGAATTAAGCATGCTTGCCCTATCAACTTTAACCAGGATATCATCGGGAAGATAGATTTGAACGTCAACGGACTGCATCTGCGTAAGTATATCCAGGTGTGACACCTCTTTATAAAGGTTAATATGCCGTGCATAAGGATCATTTGCTCGCAAAGAAGCAAAATAATCTTGTGTATACATTGTCGGACGTGTGTCATTGGGAAAGCGTGAGATAAGACGTATACAACGTGTTGCGAGGTCGCGGTGCATGTTTCCAAAGCGTTTTTTGCCACGCATGCCATTAGGAATAAGCATACTACCATATGCTAAGAGGTAACGCATGAGGGGCGATATACGACTAATATTGTATTCTCGTTCATAGTGATCGTACCCACCAAAGATTTCATCGCCACCATCTCCCGTAAGCACAACGGTGACATGTTCTCGTGCTAACTTGGAAACATAGTATGTTGGTAGCATTGACGAGTCAGCAAAAGGTTCGTCATATTCCCAAACGAGTTCTGGCAACACCGAAATAAGGTCAGACTTGACAAGAAATTCGTGATGTTCTGTTCCAAAGTGTTTTGCAACCTGACGCGCGTAGGGTAACTCTGTAAATTCTTCCTCCTCAAAGCCGATAGAGAATGTCTTGACGGGCTGAGACATAGCCTGACTCATCAAACCAACAACGACGCTAGAGTCTACGCCACCGCTCAAAAACGCGCCGAGCGGCACTTCACTCATGAGGCGCACGCGAACGGCGTCTTCTAGTAGTGCTCTTGTACGCTCTATCGCGGTTGCTTCATCATCATGACAGGTATTTTCAAAAGGAAGAGTCCAATAGCGTTTTGTACGAATCTGCCCATGTTCGTATATAAGGATGGAAGCGGGAGGGAGTTTCATCACATTCTTAAACAGCGTATTTGGTGCTGGTACATAGCCGTAGACAAGATACTCGTCAAGCGCAACACGGTTTACTTCGCGTGGAATGCCTGCCTGGAGGAGCGATTTTATTTCCGAGCCAAAAAAGAGACGTTGCCCATCCCAATAATAACTCAAAGGTTTTTTGCCGAAGCGATCACGTGCTGCCAGAAGTCGATGTCGTTTTCTGTCCCAAAGAGCAAAGGCAAACATTCCACGCAGATGTGTTACGCAATCATCACCAAATTCTTCATACGCATGTACGATAGCCTCTGTATCGCTATTTGTCTCGAATGTATGCCCATGAATTTGCAACGTTTGGCGTAACTCTTGATAATTGTAAATCTCACCGTTAAAGACGATAACGATACTACGATCCTCGTTAAAAATTGGCTGGTGCCCGCCACTCACGTCAATAATGGAGAGACGACGCATGCCAAGTGCTATTCCGAAGTCCGCAGCATCTCCAACCCACACGCCCTGATCGTCAGGTCCGCGATGGCGAATAATTTTACACATTCCATCTATGAGGTGTGCTGGATTATCGCGCTGAGTATCAACAAACCCTGCTATTCCACACATAAAGAAAACATCCTTTCGCAAACGCCTTACGCAGTGTAGCTTTTAGATGGAGTTACATGCTCTACGTAGCCTGTTTGCGGTGTAATCATCTTTTGATAAAGTTCTATATACATGTCAGTAATATACTCAAGACTATAACGTTGTTTAATAGTTGCATATGCCGCTTGTCCATATTGCTTAGCGAGGGTAGCGTCATTGAGCAATGTTAAGAGTGCTTCTGCCATTGCCTCGTAGTCTTCAACTTCGACAAGTAAGCCGTTAACACCTTGCTGAATAATATCTTCACTTCCACTTACCCGTGTTGCTATACATGGCATACCACACGCCATGGCCTCTAAAACAGCATTGGGCATGCCCTCCCAACGTGATGGTAAAATTGCAATCCCTGCCCTATGCAGTTGTGCTACTACATCGTTTTGCAATCCCACAAACTCGATACTCTCTCTGATATCAAGAGCTTCTGCCATGTGTGTTAGTTGCGTCTGAATCGGACCACTGCCTACGAGTATAAGGCGTGCCTGAGGTATTTGTTGCTGGACCAGATGCCACGCTTGCAGAAGTACATCTACTCCCTTTTCATAACGCAACTTCGAGACACAAACAACCGTGTGCATTCTCGTTTCTTGTATGAATGAGTCGTCAGGTGCGGGATAGAAATGTTTCGTATCTACTCCATTAGGAATAAACTGCGTATTGGGTAACAAAAAATCATGTGCTGCTACGTAGTCTTTCATCCGTGTACTAAGTACCACAACCACTGCATGTATCTGAAGTAAGAGCATCCGCGTATAGCGAACACATGGTTTCCCCATGCGTACAAGAGCTTCTAAATCTCCATCTACCCATGTTTGCGCATCTATGCGTAACCACGATGATGTTGGATCGAGAGGACCGGCGAGCATTGATGCTGTATCATGTGAGCCTGAAACCTTGCCAGATGAGCCGGAACTACGAACTGCTACTATCAAAGGTTTCCCGCTAAGTTTACATACGATTGCTGCTGGTAATGTGAGTAGACTAAGCTGATAGACATGCAAGAGATCGTACTTGTGTCGTTCGCGCCACAACGTCCAGCCCATGACTACTAAGGCGAGCAGGTATAATGCTTGCTGAAATACTCTCATCTGTTTTTTTCTGTCGCCAAGGAGAAGCCCAGCAACACGTATAATCGGTACTCCTGCCATCAATTCATGTTTCGCCCATTGCTTGTTATGACGAAATGTTATGATCGTTGCTTCATGACCACGCTCACGCAGTACGCGCCCTTGTGTATACGCCTGTTTTTCCGCACCACCAACAAAAGGATGAAACGTCGAGATAGCAATGTAAATGCGCAGCTTATTTGAGGTACTACTTCGCTTGCTCATACTCTGCCCCTTTTTCTAAAACTATGGGCAAGAACGTTTTGCCTTCTTGCGTCAAGAGACGATAGTAAAGCTGTAAACTCTGTTCCGCGATTGTCTTCAGTTGATATTCATTCATAACTGTTATGTATGCTTCCTGTGCTAACGCTTGTGCAAGCGAGGTGTCTTCCAAAATACGGCGTAATGCTACAGCCAGTTCGACAGGGTTCTCCGGCTCTACCAGGAGGCCGTTGATACCATCATGAATAATATCTTCACTGCCACTCACGCGTGTTGCTACACATGGTAGATGGCATGCCATTGCCTCTAAAAGGGCATTTGGCATGCCCTCCCAGCGTGAAGGAAGTACAAAGCCCCAAGACTGCTGTAATAAATCCACCACATCGCGACGCAAGCCTAGAAACTCAACGCTGTCCTGAATACCTAGCTCATCGACAATGCGTTGCATTTGTGGCAAAAATATTCCTTGTCCAACAATACGCAAACGGAGTTTGAGAGAAGTACGCCATGTAGAGGGAGCATGCATCATGCGTCCCCATGCGTGCAGGAGTACATCCACTCCTTTCGGATATTCCAAACGTGAGACACACAGAATAGTGCGCTCTGACTGCGATAAGTTTGGAACGTGAACCGAGGGTCGAAATTTATCAATATCGACGCCGTTAGGAATACGTTCGATATGCTCTGGTTGAAAACCATGCGTTATTAGATAGGCTCGGCAGCGAGTACTGAGTACCTGATAAAACGCGTTCGAGTGTTTAAGAAAACGAAGGATAGCATGACCACCCAGTGTAGAGGAGGACAAATTTTCAATATCACCAGCCGTCCAATCATTCGTTCCTACCTTTAAAAAATTGGAATCAAGCATCGTAAGCGTATCAGACATAAGCGATGGACCGTTGAGTTTGATCCGAGCTTTCTGTTGCTCGTTTGGTCCCGCACTTTGAATGCTAAGAATAATGGGTTTTCTTGTAAGCTGACACACAAGTGTTGCCGCCGCGCCTATAGATGAAAGTTGCATACAATGAATGACATCATATTGGTCACGCATATTCCATAAAGTAATAAACATTGCAATGTCAAGAAATGGATGTCCAAATCGCCCAATATGCAACGTTCCATTACGCCGATACCAACCCTCTACTCTCACAACAGGTAATCCGTCAAGCAGTTCTGTTTTGGGCCATCGCTTATCAAGACGTAGTGTAACGACGGTAACATCATGACCGAGGGCTTGTAATTGACGTGCATGTTTCTCTGCTTGTACCTCTGAGCCACCTACAAGAGGAGAGAACATAAAACAAATGACACAGACGCGCAGACGATCCCCCTTTAATAAAGACTTAGGCATGAACAAGTTGCTCCTCTTCCACTTCTTGCACAGCTTTCTGCGTCGTTGTCATCGTCTCTGTACCATCTTTTGAAGCATCTGTACGCGCTGTATTCCAGTAGAGCGCGAAGGGAAGTGCTAAAATCATCCATACGTAGACACCAACCTGCTGGTTCCATACGACTGTCACTTCTAACGATTGTATGAAGATGCTAATGTATGCAGCAAGTGCCGCAGCTAAAATGAGACGGTGTTCTGCTGTCGCTTTGCGCATGCGTCTAAGCAGTGTTACTGGAATAGCAATCAGGACAAGTGAAAGGAGTGTAACGCCGATGATACCATGATCGTAGAGCGTCCCAAGGAAAATATTATGCGGTGCTGTACCAATAACGCCACGTCCTACACCAACTTGTAAGTTGGTCAACAAAACGTCGGAAGCCGTCAATCCCTTACCGAGAAGTTGTGTTGGATCAAAATGATCGAGGAGTGCTTGCCAAAGATATGTACGCCCGTTAAGTGTTGTGATATCTCCATTAAGGAAACGACTAAAAATAGGCAAATTACTAAAGAGTGCCAGAAGCACTACGGCAATTGCTACGACACTAATACCGCTCAACATGCCAATTTTTAACTTGCGTGAGGGTAGGAAAAGTACCATGACGATAATACTGAGAGGAACACTAATAAGCGCACCTCGGGTGAAGGTCAAACCAAGTGCTGCTAGAAACACAAGCGTATAAAATATACCGATAATACGCTTCCAACCTTGCAGCGTGATCGTGCGATACAATGCAAGGGGAATGATCATTGACAAAAAGAAAGCAAGTGTTGGAGGAGCCGCGAAGACGGAACCAATACGATACAGTGATGCAATATTCGTATCGTAGAGTCCATTTTGTTTTGTAAAGAAGCCATAGATACCATAGAACGAGATGAAAAGAGAAAGTATCATTATAGAGTCAATTAAGCCCATAAATCTTTCGCGTGTCGTGAGCAAGTTGATGATTAATACTCCAACCGCAACATAGTCCAGATACACCAACCAGTAGGTGAGAAACTGCCCAACACCTATCTCGGAGATACCTATACTTGCGAAAACCCACATGAAATATGCAAAGAGGAAGGGCAAAATCGGCATTTGCTTGAATGATGCTTTGATTGGCATTACAAACATCAATAAGAGCGTGGGTACTGTCAACCCTGAAAGAAGATTATTGCCGCTAAAGATGGTAATAGTGGAGCCGATAAGGGCATCGACTGCTACCCAAACAATCAAAAGCGCGTATTTATAACGCATTAGTGCAAGAACTATAAGCGATCCCAGCGCGATGCGAAGCGCGTAAAGAGAGTTAATAACAGTCATTGTAATGCCAGCAATAAAGATACTACAGACAATACCGACACGTGTAATTTTTTTCTGCAAATTATATGAAAACTGTGAACCGTTAATATTTTGATTTTTCCAGGTAATCCAATCCATATAATATTGCCCTAGTCCAAGCCGCCAGATTACGTTTAATATCTCACGAGGGGGCGTAAATAGGTAGAGTTTACCGATTGAACTTCGTAGTGTGAAGAGCAAGATGAACATCGTGCAAGCATATACCGCCGATGTCGAGAGCGCGATTCCAAAGCTTTGCCAAAGCTTTCCGAAGATATAATCAAATACCGCGTTCGCTATAACACTGAAGACCGTAACATAGAGCAAGACGCGCGTTTTTTTCAATGCACTAAATGCACGCGAAGTGATGAAGCCAAACGCCATTGGCGTGAGACCAATAGCGAAACCAATGACCGTAATTGCTGTTCTACTCGTATCTTCTTCTGTGAATGCTCCATGCTCAAAAATAATTTTTACAATGAGGTGAGCAAAGATAATCATTCCTGCCGTAAGTGCCAATGTACTAATACCAACGGCCCAGAGGTAGAGACGCAACGTTTCTTTGAATGATCGCATGTCCTTAATAGCGGCTTGTCTTGCAAGATAAGGAAGCGCGGCACGTCCGACGGATGCGAAGATAACACCAATTGGCACACTAATTAGCTTGAGTGCATTATTGAGTACCGCAATACTACCAACACTAAGTGTTGATGCAAAGATTTGGTCTACGAAAGGACTAGCCTGACTAATCAAGCCACTGAAAAGCGCAGGCCAGGCGACAATGCCGATAGCCGCAATCTCAGGGCTATGTAGGTCTAATACTGGCTTATAGACAAATTTGGCTTTGCGCGCTCGAAAAATAATGACGACTAGTTGTAATGCTTGACCTACTAGTGTTCCAATACAAAGAATGAGTACACCATGCGATTTGCCTGCTAACACCACTAGAGTAGCCGTTGTAATTGGAACCAGGATACCGGCGTAGGCTGGCCAACCGAATTGACCCTCGGTGTTGAGCAAACATTCCATAAAGCTATTCAACACCATGAATATGAGCACAGGAAAGATATAGGGTGTTAAACTTGCTGCAAGTGCAAGTGAGTCGGCTTTCAATCCTGGACCTGAAAATGCGACAAGCTGGTTATGTAAGACGAGCATACCTAAAGTGACAACAACCATACTAATGAACAAGAGATTTAAGAGTGTACTAAAGAGACGAGATGCCTGCTCTTGCTTCCCCTTTCCACGCAGACTTGCGTATATTGGAATAACTGACGCTTCTAGGGAACTTGCGAGTAGTTGTGCCAACAATACGGGTAAGCCAGAAGCAACAAAATAGGCATCCATCTGCGCTCCTTGTCCGAAGCGAGCTGCCACGACAACCTGATTCAGCATACCCATGACGCGAATGAGTAGATTCGCGGAGGCAAGGCTGAGCAACGCCCGAAAAATCTGCTTATTAGCAGATTTTAGACGAATTGCTGCGAGATGAGTACTTGTTGTACTAAGGGGCTGACTTGTGCCAGTACCTAAGGGCTGAGACATTCTTTCTTAACCGTTCTGCATAATATAGAAGAGAAAACAAGCATAAAAACTGAGAGAGGCTACTACAAACGGACAATCTTTACATCTTCATGTCCTTGCGTCATGTTACGTGTATCCACAATACTACGTGCCTCTTGCACTATCCAGGATGTGTCATAGTAGCTATGATCAGTGATAATCACTACGCAATCTACCAACTGTAAAAGTTCTTTACTCAGCGACTGCGAGTAAAGCGTATGGCTCGGTAGAGTGAGTGAAGGAACATATTCATCGTTATAAAGTACAACTGCCTTACGCAACTCTAGTTCTTGAATGATATCAAGTGCTGGCGATTCTCGCACATCTCCTACATTGCGTTTATATGCAACACCGAGTACAAGAAGCGTTGAACCATTAAAGCTCTTTTTTTGCTCGTTAAGTGCCTCACTTATTTTGTTTACCACGTAATGAGGCATACTGCTATTTATCTCTGCCGCAAGTTCTATAAAACGAGCAGTATAATCAAGAGTTTTCAGTTTCCATGATAGGTAGTGCGGGTCGATAGGAATACAATGTCCACCTAACCCAGGACCTGGAAGGAAGCGCATGAAACCAAAGGGCTTGGTAGCTGCCGCATCAATAACTTCCCATACATTGATATTGAGCTTCTCACAAATGATAGCAATTTCGTTGACCAATCCAATATTGACCGCGCGAAACGTGTTTTCAAGTAGTTTCGTCATCTCCGCTACGCGTGCCGAAGAGACAGGAACAATTTGCTTGATTGCGGCACCATAAAAGGCGTGTGCTAATTCTGTACAGTCGGCCGTAATACCCCCAACGACCTTTGGTGTATTGCTTGTATCAAAATGTACGTTTCCAGGATCGATACGCTCGGGCGAAAACGCCAGGAAAAAGTCTTCTCCCACTTCGAGACCTGTCGCAAGAAGTTCTGGCAATACTAACTCATCTGTCGTACCTGGGTAGGTTGTGCTTTCCAGGATGACCATTTGTCCTTTGTGGAGATGCTCACGTACATGCTTTGTTGCTGAGAGAATGTACGAAATATCAGGATCGCGTGTTTTTCTTAAGGGTGTTGGAACACAAATGCTGATGGCATCAACATCTTCTAGCGCACTGAAGTCTGTAGTAAAATGAAGATGCTTCGACTCAACTAATGTTTGCAAGATATGACTCGGAATGTCGGGAATATAGCTTTCGCCTTTATTCGCAGCGTCAACCTTCAGCTGATCCACATCGATTCCTGTTACATCGAAACCTACTTCGGCGAATGTTGTTGCAAGCGGCAGTCCGACATAGCCAAGCCCTATGACCGCCACACGCAACGAGCGAGCTTTTATCTTTCTTAGTAGTTCTTGCTTCATATCTTGTACCTTTCGATGTCGTGAGGACATATCAGCAATGTTTCAGGAAATGTTAGTTTTCAGTGCTCTTCAGGCCACGAATAGACACTGTCACACTTGTGTCCTCGATCTTTCCATTAGAAAGTGGCTTGGTCGCCGTTTCCTCAATAGGCGGTGTTTGAGGTGGCGTGGACATCGAGATGTCAGCGTGAGGTCTTGCTTGCTGAATGCCACCCAAGTATTCGCGCGTGGCGTTATCGTCCAACCATTGGCTCTTGTTCAATGCGACACCCAGTACTCGGACTCCTGTTCTTGTCAAAATTTGTTTGGCTCGTACAAGCATTTTGCGCGACGTTGATGCATCAACAACGAGAACTGCGGCCTGTACATTCGACGCTATAATTTGTGCGTCTGCAATAGGTAAAAGTGGTGGCGTATCAAAAATGATGTAGTCAAAGTGCTCTGAGGCTTTGAAATACTGAAAAAGCTGTTGGGCAAGCTGTGATTGTAACAACTCTGATGGATTTGAAGGAAGGACACCAGCAGTTAAAACACGCAACGAAGGAATTTCAGTTGGCTGACCTTCTAACTCCACCTCAATGCGTGCCCACATTTCGAGAAATGCATTCGAGAGACCTCTGTTGTTGCTCAACTGAAAGTGTTGATCGAGCACAGGATGACGCAAATCAGCATCGACGAGAAGTACACGCTTTCCTGTCATTGCTAGGAATGATGCAAGATTAGCCGCGATTGTGCTTTTCCCTTCACCTGCAAGCGCACTCGTGACCATGACGAGTTTAAACGGGTGCTCTGCTTGTGCTCTGTTCAAGTTAGCACATAGTATCCGGCATCCTTCAGCAAGTGCAGGTGTCTCCTCCGCGTTTTTCAGGCGTTCCTTCGTAGATAACTCAGGAATAGTGGTTAATGTCTCGGCCTGAAGCAGTTCCTGTATCTCCTCTGGACGAGTCATACGATCATCAAGCCATTCAAATGCAACGATGATAGCCAACGCAAGACCTAAACCGACTAATGCACCAATAAGTCCATCGAGCGAGGGTTTGGGATGGTCAGCGTCTACAGGTGGTAGCGCAGGCAGAATCTTTACTTGCATGACACCATTAAGTTGTATATTTGTATATTGTGCGAAACTAGCACCTATATCATTTGCCAATTGCGCGGCAAGATGAGAGTCATTATTTTCAACATCAAGCTGGATGATTTGCGTATTCGACTGCGGTTTGACCGTAATCATTCCACTCAATTGTTTCACTGTGAGATGATGTTGTGATGCAACAGGTTGTAGTATTTCCGGGTTACTAATAAATTGGGCATATGTAGGAAGAGCCTCGAAGACTGCTGTTGTATTATCGTATGTTGATTGTGATGCTGATGTCGTCAGTACTAGAAGTGCTGTAGCTTTATAAACGGGATGCATAAGTTTTGTTATAACATATGTAGTACCACCACAAATGACCACTCCAAGCAAAACAATCCATATCCAGCGTTTGGCGATTAACAGATAGCGGTTGAGCCAACCTCGCATTGTATTACCATCCTTCAAAAATAGAAATGCTGAGAACTACTATTACTCAGACCTATAAAGGTCTCTTTTTGTAACATTTATGCCTGTAGATAGCCAAGTCTTCTTGACGGCGATTAGTGTACTTTGCAAACTCATAGCATTATAAAGATACACCTCTATCTATGAGAATATGGTTGTTACTGGTGTTGAGATGGCGTTGAGAATAGGGGTCTTTGGTGCACATCCCTATCTATGATAGAAAACATAAAGAGCACAGAAATTTTTCATTCTGGTTTGAAGCAGCGTAAATTTCTTTACATCAAAGAGCATTGCTTTACTCATTCTCTACCTAAATGTGCATGTTCTTTACATAGGTAGTATGGTATTTTCTGCATGGGGTACTTTATATTTTGTTGCGCTCATTTATCCCTATGGTCAAGATGATGTTGTTACGGGCATGCAGAAGCTTATGGCTCGAATTATGGACGAATTAGTTGTGCATCATGCTGTTTCCAAGTAGTACTGAAAAAAGTGGGCAAAACACACATGCATATAATCCTGGAGAGAACATATGCGCAAACGGGTTGGTATAGTTGTGGCTGCGTGTCTCTATTATAGTGGCTTGGTAGCTTTGTCACGTTGGTTTATGCAACGTACAAAGCGACAACTGATTATTCTTAACTATCATCGGGCGCGAGGCGGCGATATTCGCCGTCACCTGCTCTACCTACGTCGTCACTATAGAGTATTACATCTTGAAGAGGCACTACAGGAGCTATATAGGCCATCAAGTGAAAATACTCAGAGGAAGGATAAGCGTACTCCGTTAGTACTTACCTTCGATGATGGCTATTATGATAACTATACACACCTTTTCCCGTATGTCAGCCGACTACAAATACCTGTAACGTTATTTCTTATTCCTGGATATCTTGAGAGTGGAGAATACTTCTGGTGGGGTGAGGGTCGTCGTCTTGTACGCCGTGCTGAAGTTGAAGAAGTGACGCTGGATGGGAAAGTATACCGATTGAGGCAGGCGGATGAACGTGCTGCATTATCACAAGCAATTGATGCACGTCTGCGTTATGTAGAGTCTGTAGCTGAACGCGAAAAGTCCTTAATTTCTTTTCGTCAGATGCTCGCTGTTCCCTCAAGCGTTACAGTAGAGGAAGAGGGTGACAGACCATTGACATGGGGTGAAGTTTATAAGATGGAGGAAAGTGGTTGGGTTTCATTTGGAGCGCACACTATGCATCACCCTGTTCTAGCGTATCTTGCAAATGCTGATGAAGTTACTGCTGAAGTAGCTGCATGTCGTACTCTTTTGGAAGAGAAACTAGGACATCCTGTTCGCACATTTGCCTATCCAGTTGGACGAACTGAACATATCGGTGATGAAGCTGTGCGGGCTGTCCAAGCAGCGGGATATGAGTGGGCTGTAACAACACAATCGGGCGTGAACACATCAAAAACCGATCCTCTACGTTTACAACGTGTGTTAGGTGATGTGAGCCGCCATTGGCTTGTTATGGCGGCTGAAACTTCTGGAATTTGGCATCTGTTTTCTCCACTTTGGAAAGCAGTTATAGGAAAAGGTGAAAGTGCATAGTTTTATTAGGGAAAGTATTTCTTAACATAGAAGATAACGAATAGCAAACATATATTGAGGAGAAACATAAAATTATGAGCGTGGTATCAGAGAGAGAGCAAGTACAAGAAACATCTCCTGTTACACAGTATGACGTAGTTGTAGTAGGCGCAGGTCCCTATGGCATAACTACTGCGGCACACCTGCGAGGGCGAGGTTTAAAAGTCGCCATTTTTGGAAAACCATTAGAGTTATGGCGTGATCACATGCCTAAAGGATTGTATTTGCGTTCTCATTGGTGGGCTACTAACCTCTCTGACCCTAAGAGAAAGTATAGTTTCGACCGCTTCTTTCGACAGTCGTCGGTGTATACCAAAGGCTATCCAGTACCTGCACAAGCCTTTATTGACTATGCTGATTGGTTTCAGAAGAATGCCGTCCCTGATGTAGATGAGACCTATGTGTCTTCTGTTACACGCGAGAATGAACAGTTTGTATTGACGCTTGCTGATGGACGCGTGGTGCAGAGTAGCGCGGTCGTTATGGCGGTTGGACTGTATTACTATGGTCGCCGTCCTGCTGAATTTAGCCATATGCCAGCAGAACTAGTTTCACATTCATTTGAGCATAACGATTTTAGTTGCTTCGCAGGGAAGCATCTTGCTATCATTGGGGGTGGACAAAGTGCTGTTGAATACACTGCTTTGCTTGTTGAGGCAGGAGCTACTGTAGACCTCATTGCGAGGCGCCCAATTCACTGGCTTGCTCCCGATAGGGCGCATGAGCGGTCTTTATGGGAGAAAATCAAAGCTCCCGATTCTGGTATAGCCCCTGGCTGGAAAAATTGGGTACTTGAATATATACCTTATCTTTTCTATCGCTTTCCGCAAGCTAGAAAAGATAGATACCTTCGCAATCATTACAATGCAGCCGCATCTGATTGGTTGCGTGCTCGCGTTCTTGGCAAGGCGACATTGCACGAGAGCCAGACTGTTAAGGAGATACAAGAGGTAGAAGGTCAAGCCGCGCTAACGCTCTCAAATGGTGAAAGCTTGAGTGTTGATCACGTTATGCTTTCAACTGGTTATAACGTAGATGTAACGCAGTTACCAATGATTGCTCCATCACTGCTTGCTCAGATAGAGTCAGATAATGGAGTACCCACCCTCAATCATTGGTTCCAAAGTAGTGTGCCTGGCCTCTACTTTGTAGGCTTAACATCAGTACGCGGTTTTGGTCCACTTTTCCGTTTCGTTGTGGGCAATAAGTCAACAGCACAACGTGTCGCTAGTGCTGTAGCACGAAAAATTGGTCGGGTCAGACAAGCAACTAGATAATAGAGCTTGCTCAACCAAGATATGAAGAAACATATTGGAAATTTTATGATAGACGCAGAAACAAACGACAAAGAGTCTGTACAAAGCAACAGTCTCTCAACGCAGCATCTTGACACATTTGATGCGCTTGTCTTAGATGCAAAACTTCGTCAATCGCTGGTTACTGTGCGCTCTCTTGGTTCGAGAGGAATGCACGTTGCGGCATTGGAAGTGGCTGCTAGCCTACAAAAAGCTAAAAGTGTTCCTACATTCTCTTCGCGTTGGTGTCAGCGTTCAGGCATAGTTCCGTCATATGAGCGAGATGTAGAACCATTTTTGACCTACTTGAGACAATTTGTGGACACCATTGGGGCCAAGGTGCTAATTACCTCCTCTGACGGTACACTTGCTGTTTTGCGTGAACATCGTGTGGAGTTTGAGCGCAAAACACGCATTGCTCTGGCAAATGAAGCCGCTCTATCAATAGCGGTTAACAAAGACAAGACGTTTGAAATCGCTGAGCAACTCGGCATTGGAGTTCCCAGGGGGGTAACGGTCGTTTCAGTGAATGAAGTCACGGAGGCTATTCGAGACATTGGCCTTCCTGCCGTTGTGAAGCCCGTTGAGTCGTGGCTTTGGGGAGAACAACAAGGCATAAGGCTGATCTCTGAATTAGTGACAACACCTGATGAGGCTCGTCATGCTGTAGAGAAGTTAACGCAGTTTGGTGGAACAATACAATTTCAACAATTTCTCCCTGGTAAGCGCGAGGCTATGAGTTTTCTTTATGCACATGGGACGATGTATGCACGCTTTGCACAGTGGGCCAAACGTACGCAACCTCCATTAGGTGGAACCTCTGTGTATCGTCAGAGTATAGATATTCCACATGATATTGGAGATCAAGCGGAGCGTCTGGTGCGTGAGATAGACCTCGATGGCTACTCAGAGGTGGAGTTTCGGCGTGGAAGCGATGGGAAAGCATATTTGATGGAGATCAACCCACGTCTTTCTGCATCTGTTGAAGTCGCAGTGCGTGCGGGCATAGATTTTCCTTATCTACTTTATCAGTGGGCACTTGGAGAACATATTGAGCCTATTAAGGGTTATCGTCCTGGCAGTTGGATGCGCTATTTGGAAGGTGACATTATAACTACAATACAGACAATAACACAACGTGGTAGACCAGGCGTTACGCCAGTACCACAAGCATTTTTGGAGTTTTTTACAGCTTTTCTTGTTCCAGCGGGATATGATTATGTTGATTGGCGAGACCCACTGCCAGCATTAGCTGCGACAACTGAGTTCACACAAAGAACTCGACAGCGACTGGAAAAAGGTCTTGTAAGGAGGACCACATAATGAGTGTATCACTAGATATACAGAAACCACAAGGCTCCACTCCATCGGTGGACTATGATGTGGTTGTAATGGGAGCAGGCCCATACGGACTCTCCGCCGCCGCGCATTTACAAGGTCAAGGCTTAAAAGTCGCAACCTTTGGCAAACCTATTCATTTTTGGCGAGAAAACATGCCAGAAGGGATGTTGTTACGCTCTTACTGGTGGGCAACTGACTTGTCTGATCCTGGCAAAAAGTATAGTTTTAAAGAGTATTTTAAGGAAAAAGGAATAGAGGGCAAGGACCCACTTCCTGTAGAAGTGTTTATTGAGTACGCTCTTTGGTTCCAAAAGCATGCTGTCCCAAATATTGATGAGACGTATATTAAAAATATAGAGCGCGCAAATAATCAATTTGTTGTCACGTTGGAAGACGAACGTGTTATTTTTTCAAAAGCAGTGGTGCTTGCGCCCGGACTTCATTATTATGCCTACTATCCATCTGAATATGCACATATGCCACATGCATTGGTTTCTCATTCCTCTGACCATCATCTAATGAATGAATTTTCTGGGAAACAAGTCGCTGTAGTTGGTGCGGGACAAGCGGCGTTAGAAACTTCGGCTCTGCTACATGAGCATAATACAGAGGTACACATTCTAGCACGTCATTCTGTGCGCTGGACAAGAGTAACAAATTCACACATCCCGGAGTTTTTAAGAGAGTTACGCGCTCCACAGGCAGGGATGGGCAATGGTTGGCTTAACTGGTTGCATGAGCATTTCCCGTATAGCTTTCACCGTCTCCCACGTAATACAAGAGATCATTTTCTCGACACGAGGCATGGCTCCACTGGTTCCCCGTGGCTACAACCACGTATCATTAATAAAGTGATATT
The DNA here is from genome assembly GCA_964657325.1 of uncultured Ktedonobacterales bacterium. GTDB lineage: Bacteria > Chloroflexota > Ktedonobacteria > Ktedonobacterales > Ktedonobacteraceae > JBBQVS01. The sequence continues at coordinate 22,054 of CAZZVE010000016.1, read as the reverse complement.
ACACGAAGGTGTCACTGTGAAAAACGTCGAAGAGGTAAATAATCGTGTAGTTATAACCTTTGTAGATGGGAAGGTGTTAGATGTCGATCACGTGATTTTGGCGACAGGCTACAAAACGGATATGAAACGCTTATCAATGTTAGCACCAACTCTGAGAGATAAGCTTCAAACATACCTACATGCACCTGTTTTAAACAGCCATTTTGAGAGTAGTGTGCCTGGACTCTACTTCGTTGGTTTCACAGCGGCGCGTAGCTTCGGGTTTCTCTATCGTTTCGTAATCGGGAACGATGCAGCCGCAAAGCGTGTAGCACGAGCAGTAGCAAAGCGTGTAGCACGAATGAAATAGATGCTATAATAATAACAATACTTTTGGTAGAAAATACGCTCGTATAGCGTATTTTCTCGGCAAAGAAAAATAAAGTGAGTTCCGTGGATGCGTAGGTATATACTTGTTGGTATTGCAGCCTTATTTTATTATAGTGGTCTTGTACATCTTGCTCGTTGGTGGATACGGCGTTCATCACAACATCTTATTATTTTGAACTATCATCATGCGTCGGAGGAAAATCTTCGGCGCCACTTTTCATACTTGAAAAAGCACTATCGAATCGTGCATATAGACACAGCACTTGATGAACTGTACAACTTGACTAAGGAGAATGCACCGCAAAACAGGGGATGTTTAACTACATTATCAATTACATTTGACGATGGATATCGCGATAATTATACTTATGCATACCCTCTTGCTTCTGAACTAAAAGTTCCATTCACAATCTATCTTGTTCCCGGATATATTGAAAGCGGTTCACACTTCTGGTGGGAAGAAGGGAAACGTCTGGTGTCTCGAACCCAGGTGAATAACGCGAACATTGAGGAACGCTCCTATGATTTAGGGAAGTCTAATGAGCGAGCAGCATTAGAGACAGCCATTAATAAATATGTACGTCACGCTCAATCAGTTGCTGAACGAGAGACGTTTCTTATATCTGCACGAGAGACGCTTTCTGTATCGTCTACATCTTTGAAAGAGGAAGCCTCTTCTCTTCCGTTAACATGGGAACAAGTGAAGGAAATGGACATGAGTGGGTGGGTATCATTCGGGGCACATACGATGAACCATCCTATTCTCGCCTATCTTACAGATCATGGCGAAATGCAGCAAGAGATTAGGGAATGTCGCACTGTATTGGAACAGCAACTGGGACATTCGGTCTATTCATTTGCGTATCCTGTCGGGCAGATGCAACATATAGGAAGTGATGTACGTAATGCCGTGTATAATGCAGGCTATAAATGGGCTGTAACAACGAGTTATGGTATAAACAGTGCTCAATCTGACCTTTATATGCTGCGACGCATTGAAGTTGATGTTGATCAACATTGGCTAATTGTGGCGGCTGAGGCAGCAGGTTTGTGGGGCTTCTTTTCACGTTTGCGTTGGTTGCCTTTTGTACGCAAGTATTTCACTAACTCTAAGCAATGAACGTAGTGTGTAATGCACTGCGTAGTGGAGGATGTAGTAAGATGTCTGATACACCAGTTTATGTTCACCCGACAGCAGAAGTTTCTCCTGCTGCACATGTTGGTAGCGGAACGCGCATCTGGCGGCAAGCACATGTACGAGAGCACGCCTCTATCGGTGAAATGTGTAATATCGGGAAGGGCGTCTACGTTGATAGCAATGTGTCTATTGGCTCTCGTGTGAAAATTCAAAATCACGCTTCAATTTTTGAGGGGGTAACATTGGAGGATGGTATCTTCATTGGCCCTCATGTCTGTTTTACAAATGATTTGTTTCCCAGGGCAATCACACCTGATGGAGCATTAAAAAGTACTGATGATTGGCAGGTAACTCCTACACTTGTAAAGTATGGAGCTTCGATTGGTGCTGGTTCTGTTATTGTGTGTGGGGTAACTATCGGGGCCTTTGCCCTTATAGGAGCAGGCTCGGTTGTTACGAAGGATGTTCCACCATACACACTTGTGTTTGGCAATCCTGCACGTTTTCATGGCTATGTCTGCCGTTGTGCCCATCGATTAATAAACGTGGAGGAAGTAGAGGGAAAACTAGTAGGGTGGTGTGAGGTTTGCGCTAAAAGCTGCTCTATACAGTCATAATGTTCCCGCGTAACGACGACAGAAAGTGATACATATTGTGCCTCAAAGTAGTTCGTTTGGACCTTCATGGCGAGGTTTTCTTCGTGAACTGGCACACGTCGTTTATCATATTAGACGTTCTAACGCATCTGGTCGTCTCTCGCTTCGTAATCCTGAACGTTTAAGTGTCGCGCACCTCTATTTTAGAGCTGGTAAATTGGTCCAAATTGTAGGGAATCGTGGTGACAATCGTGCGATTCTGCTAGAATTAAAAGAATGGACATATGCTACTACACGTTTTGACCGTGGCACAACACCGAATGTACTCGAACTGGGCGAGGTATACGAACAGCTATTAGATGAAGTGTTGCTAACTCTGCATAAACGTGGCCTCGTTGCTATGCCAGAAAGAACGCACATCATTGAAAGCCAACTGACTTCCACACCCGTGGTAAAACAACTTATTACGCCATGGGAGTGGAGAGTGCTTATCGAAGGGACACGTCGTATCTCGTTTGCAGTTTCCCATCTTGTCGGTCCCAAAGAAGCATTCAGTGTCCTACGCGACATCCTTGAGGATTGTTCGTCTGCTTTCCCTGCTTTTGGAAGTTTAAAAATTGTACCTTCCGGTTATCTTGAGGTTACTGATGGCTCACATTTAGATCGTATGCCCCGCGAAGACCTACTAGAGGGTTTTGCCGCGTTGTTTGCTATCTGTCAATATTTTTGTGTTCCTCTCATTGGTGAACAAAATGCACACAGATTGCTTGTGCAAGCACTGCGTGATGTTGGTCCCGCTCTTGTCGGCTTAGGTGTATTTCATCTCGATAATCGTCTTCTTTCAGGGCGGGATACATAAGAGAAATTGGACTGATGAGATGAAAAAAGATTTTTCATCTCATCAGTCCAATTTCTCTTGGTTACATAACTTGTTGGTTCATGTAGTACGAAAAATTTCCTGGGTACACTCGTACCTTTCTGTCATTTCCAATCGCTACAATTTTTGTAGTAACCTTATCCAAGAAGTAGCGATCATGCGAGACAGCAAGAACTGTGCCTTCAAACACATCTAGTGCTTTCTCCAGTACTTCTGTTGAGGCAATATCAAGGTTGTTAGTCGGTTCATCAAGCAACAAGAAGTTGGCGTTTGTGAGACGTAAACGAGCGATCTGTAAGCGGCTTTTCTCACCTCCACTTAGTTGACCAATAGGCGTATGAATGTCTTCAAAAGAGAAGAGTAAGCTGTGTAAGAAGGAAATGGCTTGTGGTTCAGTCATGTTTTTCAACCTACGTACAAAATCTACGGGTGTACTTTCAAACGGTAACGTCTCCTGCTCTTGAGCATAGTAGCCTGTTACTACACTTGACCCGATTTTCACCGTTCCGTGCATCGTGGGAAGAAGATTCATCATTGTTTTCAACAGCGTTGTTTTACCGCTACCATTAGCACCTACAATGCCAACCCGTTCACCATAAAGAATTGTTAGGTCGAATGGCTCGAACAGTGTATAACCATCAATAGAGGTGCTTAACCCCTGAATCTCAAGTACTTTTTTTCCGCTCCGCTCTGCGTCTAGCCCAACTTTGATGCGGTCACGAACAAGCGTGGGTTTATCTACAGCTTCCTCGCGTGCTTGCTCAACACGTTTCGCCATATATTCCGCTTTACCCGCGAATTTAGAATTCATTTTTGCCCAACCCTTGAGCCGACGCATACTGATTTCCAACCGTTTGATTTCATCACGCTGAGCCGCATACACTTCTTGTAGTTTTTCCAGGCGTCGCTGCCGCTCTACAACAAAGTAGCTATAGTTGCCCGCGTATGATGAAATCTCGCCATCCTCAAGCTCGAAAATCTTGTTGACCGCAGAATCTAAGAGATGACGATCATGAGAGATGATGAGTACAGTGCCTGGATAGTCCTGAATGTAATACTCTAACCATGCTTTTGCTTGTAGGTCAAGGTGATTGTCTGGCTCATCAAGGAGAAGGAGATCAGGCATCTGTAATAGAATGCGTGCCAAGTTCACAAGTTTCTTCTCACCTCCACTTAGCGAGTGAATCTGTAGTTCATACGTGCTTGATGGAAACCCTAAACCACTCAAGACAGCTTCAACTTTATGACTGAGGGTATAGCCACCTAATGCCTCGTAACGTTCTTGCGCTTTGCCATATGTTTCGAGTACACGTGTCATTGCATTCGAATCAGAGGCAATTATTGGGTCTGACATCTGTTTCTCAAGTTCACTGAGGAGACGTTGAAGCGTGACAAGCTCTGGTGAAGTTTCTGATACGACCTCATATATGGTTTTTGTGTGCGTTGTCTCGTCTATCTCTTGAGTGAGATAACCGATGGTTAGATTGCGACGACGTGTAATGGTGCCTTGCGTTGGTGTATCTAGGCCAGCTAGCAACTCGAAGAGCGTTGATTTTCCACTTCCGTTTTCGCCCACGAGTCCAATGCGTTCGTGTTCGAGTATATCCAAATCGACCTCTTGAAAAACGGGATTACCACCAAAGTCTTTACTGACTTGAGAAAAATTCGCGAGCAACATACTATGTACTTCTCCTTGCAATAGGTATAAAAAGAGTGAGAAAACGGACGGAGCGGGTCCCAACGTCAACCGTATGCAGAGAAGAGAAGCGTAAAATGAGTCTGTGGAAAAAGGGGAGAGCAGCACAGGTGAAACACATCAAAGTATGCGAACCCACAAAAGCGAGTTAGCATGTGTTTAATCGACGCCACTTTCCGCCGCATAAGCGATTGCGTCAGGCTTATGCGGCGAAACCATGTGACCGATATTTACTGGGGTGATCGGTAGCCAGCAGATAATTGAACTGGCCCACAAATGTATAACTCATGAAGAAATGTTATCATAACTCTGCAAGGCATGTCAAGCAAAAATGTTAGAAAATAGGTAAACGCTTGTAAAACGAGCTTTTATAATGCATACTTATCCTTACAGCATAGAAAGCTCAGCACCTCTGAGTTTCTTTATTCTGTATCGGTTGCCCACGAGAGCCACTATAGTACCTACCAGTTTTTGACCACTTTTAACCTCGAAGGCGAGGAACAAGGTAAGACTAGAATAGCTGCCACTTCTGATAACTTGTATTCTCGCAGCGTTCTGGAAGCACCAATGGTTGTACCTATTTGTACAGCTTTGTAGTGTGTCACGTTAGTTACTCGATGTGTTCTTATCGTCAGTAGGAGGACTAATGGCAACTGTCCCCACTCATAATGCCGTAAATTTTCGGCAAATGCTACCTATTCTTGGTGCTAGTACGCTTGGCACTGCCATTGAATGGTATGATTTCTTCCTGTATGGTTTCCTCTCTGCCACCGTTTTCCCCGTTGTCTTCTTTCCTAAACTTGACCCGGTGGCAGGCATCATCGCATCGTTCACCGCTAACTTTGTCGGATTTGCGGCACGTCCTATCGGGGGAGCCTTTTTCGGCTGGTTTGGTGATCGCATTGGGCGAAAATCAACGTTGATTGCGACACTCTTGCTCATGGGTATTGCAACATTTCTTATGGGTGTACTTCCTGGGTATGCAACGCTTGGTGTTGGAGCGTCTGTAATACTTGCCACCCTACGTTTCCTACAAGGTGCAGGCGTAGGAGGCGAATGGGGCGGGTCTGTACTTTTATCTATGGAGTATGGTGATGACCGTAGGCGTGGTTTTTGGGCAAGTTGGCCCCAGACAGGAGTGCCTATTGGCCTGACGCTCGCCGCACTTGCTGTAGTTGTGTTCAAAGCCGTCTATCCTGGTGAGTCATTCGTTACCTTCGGCTGGCGCATTCCCTTCCTCTTGAGTGCGATACTCATTTTCATCGGCCTCTACATTCGTGTTCGTATCCTCGATACGCCTTCCTTCACAAAAGTGAAAGAGGAGAACCGTGTATCAAAAGCACCGTTGATAGACGTTATTCGCTATCACTGGCGTGAGATTGCGCTAGCCGCGCTCATTCGCTCTGGTGAGCAAGCTCCATTCTACATCTTCATCACGTTCATTCTCAGTTATGGTGGTGCATCGTTTAAAAACGTGAGTTTGAATATGAGTAGTGGTACGCTCTATACAGGTCTCATCATTGCGGGCTTGGTTGGTTTTGTGACCATGCCAACATTCAGCTATCTTTCAGACATTGTAGGAAGGAAGCGCTGGTTCCTGATTGGCGCGGTTCTTATGGCGGCATTCGCCTTTCCCTACTTCTGGTTGCTTGGAACGAGGAATGCTGCGGTCGTGATCTTTACCATCGCCATCTCCGCCGGAATTTTCCATGCATGGCTGTATGGGCCTGAGGCTGCGTTCATTTCGGAGCGGTTTGGCACGAAAGTGCGCTATACAGGAGCTTCGCTCGGCTATCAGCTTGCATCTGTCACTGCCGGTGGCCCTGCTCCTATTATCGCGGTCGCGCTCGTGGCGGCATATCACTCGTACGTGCCGATAGCGATCTACATGATTATTATGTGTGCCATCACATTCATTTCTGTCTTTGGCCTTGTTGAGTACTCAAACAAAGCCGCTGCAGAAGATGTGGAAGAGCGACAAGGATTTGTCGCAACCGCAGACTAGTCAAGAACTCTTTATACGGCTCTCGTAACACGGAAAGGGAATGTGCTCTTCACGGGTGTGTTCCCTTTCTGCTGGGTTGGAAAGAATACGAAGGTAATCGCACTATGAATAAAGTTGTTATCTTACCGGATGGAACAGGAGAAGCTGTAGGGGCTTTAAGGCAAGGAAACTACTTACAAGCCGTGCGTATGCTTAGTGATCTTGTAGATGAGACAGACTTTGGGAGTTGTATTTATTATTCTTATGCTTTACAAGCACTTGGCCAATTTGCGGAAGCTCAAAGCACTCTTAAGCAACAGGACGCACTTTTTCCTCTGCAAGCACTACAAATATGTGCCATGCCTCAACAACCGCTCGGTCAAAAAGTTTCTCTTGCTGATGCTCCTCTTATCCTCAAAGATGCCGTAAAAAAGCATCGCATAGTCATTCTTGGTGAAGAGCATCATAATTCAGAACATCGTGCATTTGGTCTTCAGGTATTACCTATGTTAATGGATGCAGGCATTACGCATCTAGCGATGGAAACAGGTTTTCAAAGTCCACTTGATAAAGCAGTACAAACAAAACAGGTTACGTGTGCAACTGACGAGTTTTCCTATGAGCCACAGAGAGCATCGTTGCTACGTACAAGTATTGCTTTGCATCTTCCAATAGTTGCTTTTGATATGGACGAAGTAGATAGAAGCTTGCTTAGCGATCATGAAGGTATGTGGGGAGAATATCGAGAACGTCGCATGGCAGAACATATTATCGAGCGTATCTTAGAGAAGGACACAAACACCCGTGTTTTAGTATGGGTTGGTTACAACCATCCACGTAAGCACACGTATCCTTAGGATAATAGAACCAATTTTGACTATGGTAATTGGCTCTTTGAACCAAAGTATACCAATGGCTGTAATTAACACTGTTCCTACTGCTGACCACACTGTATATGCTGTACCAACATCAATCTTTTTCAGACCTTGGCAGAGGATGACTATGACCAGTCACCAAGAGTGAAAGAGATTTTAGTGTAACTTGCCCCATCCTACATCTTTAGAGCGTCAAAAAAGACGATGGGTATGAAAGAGTATGCTGTTGAAAAATGCACTTACTTTGTGAACGAAAAAAGATACAATGAAGCGAATATATACTCTTTCAAGTTTATAGTACGAGTGATATACTAATTAGCAGCGCTCCTGGTGATGACAGGTTTTTCAAAGGAGAGGTTTTATGACAAGTAATATACTTGAGTTACCTTTGTTTCCATTAACAGTTCTGTTTCCAGGGACAGTGCTACCGCTACATATCTTCGAGCCACGCTATAGGCAGATGATAGCTGCTTGCCAGCGAGAGAATAAGCCTCTGGGGATTGTGCTACCTAGACCCGAAAGCGAATTCATGCGTGAGGTTCCACATACTATTGGCACGATAGCAGAGATACATAACCTGGAACAGCTTGAAGATGGACGTTACACTCTTAACGCCGTTGGCATCAAACGGTTTCGCATTTTAAGCGAGAGCCGCGATAAAGCATATATCTCCGCAACAGTAGAACCCTATGAGGATATTGTCACTAAAGAACCTGATCTGGAGAGTGCAACACAACAAGCGCGAAAGATGTTTGAAGACTATCTAGCAATGTTGCTGCAAGAGGCGAATGAGCCTGATGTGCAGGCAAACTTGCCTGATGAGGCTGAAGACCTCTCGTACTTTATTGCCTCGTTCTTGATGAATATCGAAGATACTCAAAAACAGCACTTTCTTGAAATGACCTCCACACACCAGCGATTACGTGAAGAGATTACTATTCTGCGTCGTGAGGTGCCGTTTATGCGGCAAATCCTTTCTAAGAAAATATCTGATGACCGAACCATGTTAAACTAAAAATGCTTTATTGAGTTTAAGCGCGATTAGTAAGAGAGACTAGTGTGGTTACACAGGCAGAAGGTGAGTTAAGCAAACATGACTGGCAGCTCGTTGAGATGGGACGTAGTAGCACACTACGTCCCATTCCTCCTGAGTTCATCATCACGATTGGTTTTGAGGAAGGACGTGTTCATGGTGCAAGTGCGTGTAATCGTTATTTTGCAAGTTATCGCTTATCAGATGAATCACAACTACAGTTCCAAGCGATAGGGGCAACGCGGATGATGTGTTCAGAAGCAGCGATGGTGTTAGAAGAGGAGTACTTTGATGCTTTGGAACAAGTAGAGAGCTATCAACTTCGAGCAGATCAATTAACTCTTTTTTATGAACAAGGTAAGAGCAAGATGCTCTTCGTATATAAAGGACAGGAAAAGTGACTCGTGATGGATCACTCTAGTTTTCGACAACGGTTAGATGCAGTATTGCGCACACTAGATGTAAAGCAAGTACAGGAATTTCTTATAGCAGAAAAACAGTGGGATGAGGGGCAGCCATCGAATCCAGAATTCGCGATGTGGATGATGGTTGCTGGAACTCCTTCGCTCAGCAATCTCCATGATCGTGCTTATGAATGGCTCATGATGCATGGTCATGAGGCAGATGCAGCAGCGTTTCTCGCTAGAGAGAAAAAGACCAGTGCTAAAGGCAGTGCAAATCGAGGAAAAGGTGTTGGACCTTCTGGTCTGCCCAAGTTTAGTGGAAAAAAACCTGGTAATAAGAAGAACACTGCTAGCGGTCGCTAGCAGTGTTCTTCTCTCTTTACAGCTTATCAAGCGGCGATCTTCTTGTGTTTAGCTACAATCTCTTGTTGCACATTCGCTGGAACTTCTTCATATTGGGAGAACACCATTGTGAAAGAACCGCGCCCTTGAGTGATTGAGCGCAAATCAGTAGCGTAGTGTAGCATTTCAGCCTGTGGGACTAATGCCGTGATTTGCTGCATACCATCGCCAATCGAGTCCATACCAAGTACACGCCCGCGCTTCGTGTTGATGTCGCTCATAACGTCACCCATGTTGTACTCTGGCACGGTGATGGTGACGTTCATGATTGGTTCCAACAAGACAGGGTTTGCTAATGGCACAGCCTCTTGCATACCGAGTGATGCCGCAACCTCGAACGATTGTGCGGACGAGTCCACTGGATGATACTTGCCATCAACGACTGCAACCTTGACGTACAACATAGGATTGCCAGAGAGGAAGCCTTTCTTCAGCGACTCACGTACGCCCTTTTCGACGCCCGGGATATATTGGCCCGGCACAACACCGCCAACGATTTTGTCCTCAAACACAAAGAGTTGCTCACTATCTCTCGGCAATGGTTCAATTTCTAGCCACACATCGCCAAATTGTCCATGCCCACCACTTTGTCGTTTATGACGACCATTGGCACGCGCCTTTTTGCGAATGGTCTCACGATAGATAATGCGCTGGTCGTGCGTTTCCAGATCGACGCTGTACTTGCGTTTAATACCCTCAACTACAATTTGTAGGTGCGACTCACCCATACCAGATAGCAAGACCTCGGCGGTCTCAGCATCACGAGAGACGCGTAGTGTGCGGTCCTCCTCAATAATACGAGCGAGTGCATTGCCCATTTTGTCAAGATCGGCTTGGCTTTTAGGAATAACCGCTACCGTATAGCATGGAGCAGGAAATGTAATTGTTGGAAGTGGAGTCGAGGCATCCTTTGCACCAGTGAGAGTATCGCCTGTATGTGTATTAGTAAGTTTTGTGACTGCTCCGATATCGCCCAATGGGATTTCTGTCGCGTTTTCTTGTGTTTTGCCTCGCACGGTGATTAGTTGGCCTAACCGTTCATCTGCTTTAGTTTGTACATTATAGACGTGGCAATCTGGCTTCACTACGCCACTATAGACACGGAAGGTAGAGATTGTGCCAACTTGTGCTGCTGCCGTCTTAAAGACAAACAATGAGGGTGTGTTGCCAAACGCTTTAGCCTCTTCACATACAGCATCTGCGGCACTTGGCAGATAGTCTACGATGGCATCGAGTAGTGTTTGCACTCCAATATTTTTGCTTGCGGAACCACATAGCACCGGAAACACTTGACCTGTACAAGTACTTTTCTTGACGACTAAAAGGACTTCTTCGTCGGTTAAGTCCTCGCCTTCCAAGAATTTCTCCATGAGTGCGTCGTCACTTTCAACCGCACTCTCGATCAGTTGCTCACGGTAGGTGCTGATTTGCGCCTTAAGGTCGTCTGGAACAGAAATTTCCTGTACCTTGTTGCCGCCCTCAAATGTGTAGGCTTTTTGCGATACAAGGTCTATCACACCCTTGAAGTTAATCTGCTCACCAATGGGTATTTGCAACGGAACGACTTTTGACCCGAACTTTGTGCGTAAGGAGTCTAACGCTTGTTCAAAGGAGGTGTTTTCACGATCAAGTTTGTTGACTAAGATAATACGAGGAAGTTTACGCTCGTTCGCGTACTGGTACGTGAGTTCTGTGCCGACCTCAACGCCTTTTTCTGCTGTGACTACGAGGAGTGCAGCATCGGCGACGCGAAGTCCAGCCTTTACTTCGCCTGCAAAGTCGGCGTAACCAGGAGTGTCAATGAAGTTGATCTTGGTGTCTTTCCATTCGACGGGAAGCACCGTCGCATTCAAGGACATGCGCCGCTTGAGTTCATCGGGGTCATAATCGGAAACCGAGGTACCCTCATCGACTTTACCCTGTCGGGTAACTGCCCCGCTATCGAAGAGGGCCGCGTCTACTAAAGAGGTTTTGCCTGCTCCTACATGGGAAATCAATGCTACATTGCGAATTTGTTCCGCCCTATAAACCTTCATAGAAACTAATCCTCCTGCGTTTCTCCACAAGAGGTGATCTACCAGACGCTTGGAGGTCTGCCATAGACCACCTATGCGGCTACATATTGTAGCTGGTTCGGTACAGATATAAAAAATGTGCAAAGCACTGTTCCAGTTCCGTAGGTTTAGTATAGCAGCAAAATTTAAAATGTTCAATGTTAGGAGTGTTCCTAAACTATTTGACTCACAAAAATTGTCACTTTCTGCTCTATTGGCTGTTCAAGAGCCGAGCTATTCTATGTATCCTCCGTTATAAGAAGGAATAACAACTGCTTTGAGTGCAGATGCACGTTAGACTATAGCTTTTGCTAAAACTCCTTATACTTGATGTTAGCACCGATACACGAAAGGAACGTCTCATGCAGATTGAACAGAAACTGGCCTCTTTGGGAATTGCATTTCCGCCAAGAGGACTCTCGCTCGGAAGTGTTGAGATAGAAATGATTTTCGAAGTAGAAGGATAATAGGCTTATGTCATCCTATCCGTTTATGCAAGTTGACGCCTTTACAACTCAGGCTCTCAGTGGAAATCCTTGTGCTGTTATTTTCGAGACAGATGCTTTCTCTGACGATTTGATGCTGTCCCTTGCACGCGAAATGAATCTTTCTGAAACGGCCTTTGTGCGTCGTTCGAGTATCGCCACCTTTGGCGTGCGGTATTTTACGCCAGCCGAAGAAATCCCTATGGCAGGCCATCCGACGATTGCGACCACATTTGCTCTTATTGCATCGGGTCGTCTATCTTTACAAGGAGACTCTACAGCTATAAGCCTAGAATTACTGGGAGGTCCTCTACCTGTAGATATTTATGCTGAACGGGGACAGGTGAAGCAAATTGTTATGACACAAAAAAAGCCACTTTTTCTAAGGCAGTATGATCCAGCAGATGTGCTTCCCCTTTTTGGCCTATCTGTAGATGACGCTCTGCCTCTTGTCCCTATTCAAACTGTGAGTACAGGGACACCACAGCTAATGCTTCCGCTACGCAATCAGGATGCTTTGCGGCGGGCTACCTTAAATATCACAAATTATGCACAATTTCGCGCGACGGCAGATTTCTTTAGTCCTCACCTATTTTGTCTAGGGGGAGTGACCGCGCAAGGGAAAACCTTCGCTCGCCATTTTGGGACACCGCCAGATACGTTGGAGGACCCTGCAACAGGTTCAGCAACAGGTGGTATGGCAGCGTATTTGTGGCACTATAAACTGATTGATCAGCCAACATTTATAGCAGAGCAAGGGCACTGGATGCATCGCCCTAGTACTATCTTTGTGGAAATCGTCGGTTCACCTGACGAAATTGAGTTCGTGAAGATTGGTGGGAGCGCAATAGTTGTTCTACAAGGCGAATTAGTCCTTTAAGCATGTCTCTTTCCTCTCTAGTAAAAAGAGAGAGGAAAGAGACACTTTTTTCTAACTATTTACAGGAAACAGAAAATGGTGAGCGGTAGACGACATCTTTATCGTTTATGTTTGCTTCTACATAGTTGTAACTGTTGCCTGATTTTGGACTGAGGTAGCCAGCGGATTTCACTAGTGCTGGTGCATCCCCAACTTTTGCAAGCAAGACAGGAGTGAATACCCAGTTGTCGGCAGGGACGTATCCACCGATTGAACGGCCGAGCACACGATGCTCTGACTCAATACAGGCAATTTGAGCGGCAACTTGTGCGAGGTCCGAGCGGCTCTGTAGTGAAAACTCTTTTACGGCTGCCAGAAATGCGGAGTCGAAGACACCTTCCAACTGCTGCTGTGTCTCAATGAACAACTTCAGGTTCTGGAATGTTGCTTGTCCATGTGGAAAGCTGAATGTGCTGGCAAGGAACTTGCCACCTGCAGAGCGGAAGAAATATTCGTGAATTTGCTCTTCAATGAGAGCTGCATGAATATACTCTCTATCTTTGCCATTGATTCCCAGTTTATCGGCATGTCGGAGACCGTTCGTATAGAACGTAACAGCAAGCCGCTCAGCTGTGCGTGCGATAGTAAGAATATCAGCAATGGGAGTAACACAATTCGTACTTGCAGCAGCGGCATGAGCATGGTTAAGCTCTTTGGAAACGAGAATGCCTCCTGCTGTCGCAATACCCGCAGCTCCTACAGCCGCCCCTTTCAGAAGGTTGCGACGTGATGTTAAGTTGAAATGGCTCATATACTACAATTGTCCTTTCGCTCAGTGACTTTAGTGCTTTTTAGAAAGCACATTAAAAGAGTTCCTCGCCCCAAAAGTGAGCGGTAGGAACATAGGAATAGAGAAGACGAGGCAGAATAGTGTCGCGTCTTGTATTATTCTGGTGCAATAAAAGACAATGTGTATGTGAGGAAAATGGATGGTAGGAAGTAATGAAGACAATTAAACTAATGCATCTTTTCAAGAAAGTTTCGCGCTGAGTCGCCTCTAAGACTCCCACTTCCCACATAACCACCACTCCAATTTGCACGCTAATACAATCTATCTGTGGTAAATATACCAAAGATAGGTTGAGATAAAGTCAAGAAGTGGTTGAGATAAGGTATAAATTGATAGTATCATTCGTTTCGCAAATCTCTACTTGTAATGTGAAAAGAGTAGGAAAAAAGGGTGGGAAATGTGTTGTGATATACTGGGAAAGTATTTTTGATTAACTCTTCGTACAAATTAGTAAGGGAGCAAATATCATGACTGTAGATATACAAGATATTGAAAACATTCTGGCACAAGAGGAGACATGGCGGCAGACTCAAACCATTAACCTTATTGCTAGCGAAAATACGCCGAGTGATGCAGTACGTCGAGTACAGAATTCGGACTTTATGGGTCGCTATGCTGAGGGGCATCCGAACGAGGGCGATAAAGTAAATCGTTACTATCAGGGAACGCGTTTTATTGACGAGATTGAGCGCATGGCCCATGATGAAATCATCGCACTTTTTAGAGCAAAGCAAGCTGATGTACGTCCAATTAGTGGTAATGCGGCGAATACAGCTATTGCGCTTGGCTTCTTGCGAGGAGGCGATACCATTATCGCCAATTCGACGGATGGTGGTGGACATATCAGTCATGGTCCGGTAGGTGTGTTTGGACGTCGCATTCAAAACCGAGGTCAGTCGCTCAAACTTGGTGGGGCCAATTCGGTCAACCTGCACTATCTACCAATGACACCAGATCACTATCATGTTGATCCTGAGAAGACTATCGAGTTGATCGATTCGGTTTCGCCACAACTGGTGATTATGGGAAAGAGTTTGTTCTTCTTTCCAGAACCTGTGTCACAGGTTGCCGCGTTCTGCAAAACAAAGGGTATTCCCCTACTCTATGATGGGGCACATGTTCTCGGTCTCATCGCGGGCGGGGAGTTTCAGGACCCTCTACATGAGGGAGCGACATGGTTGACGGGTAGCACACATAAGACATTTCCAGGTCCACAACGTGGCGTCATTCTTGGCAATATGGATGAAGAAGCTGAAAAGAAATACTGGCCTGCAGCAGATCGCGGTGTGTTTCCTGGTTCGTCAAGCAATCACCATCTTCACACGCTCCCTGCCCTGCTTGTCGCTATTCGTGAAATGAGAACATTCGGTGCGAACTACGCCACGCAGATTGTGCGTAACGCCCAGACGTTAGGGCAGAGCCTTGATGAATTAGGTACACCTGTAGAGGCACGTGAGTTCGGCTATACCATGAGCCATATGATTGGTGTTAATGTGGCTCAATGGGGTGGTGGTGTCGAAGTCGCAAAGGTATTGGAAAAAAACGATATTATTCTCAACTACAATATGCTGCCGGGTGATACCGATCCGCGTAATCCATCGGGCCTACGCATCGGTGTTTCTGAAATGACACGCTTCGGTATGGACGAGCATGCGATGAGCGAGCTTGCGCAATTGATTCATGATGCTGTTCGTGGCAAGAATGTTCAAGAGCAGGTACATGCGCTTCGTAGCCGCTATATTAAGATGCAGTTTGTTTAGTGTAGCAATATCGGACGCCATAGATACGAGTGAACATTTCACTTATATCTGTGGTGCTACATGAATTTGGGACCTATTTCCCAATTGAAACTTAGGGTTGTGCTAGTACGTGCATTATCAGTAAGCGTATGTATTAGCTTGGTAGCACTTATTGCTACTTTATAAATGAAAGAAAAGGAAGTGGAAAATGGGTAATTTTTTACGAGGTCTTCTCTTTGGTCTTGGCTTGGGAGCATTGATTGCTCCAATGCGTGGTCAAGAAATGCGTCGGCTCTTGACCGATAGATTCCAGGAACTGCGTGGCTATATTCCTGAGAAAACAGAACTTAATCAGTACACACAACAGATTTCAGAGAAGGCTACGCAAACCGGAAGTACTTTGAAGGACTATGCACAGCAAGCTACATCGCAAGTGAAGAACACTGCGAGCAATTTGGGGGACTTAGCTCAGCAAGCTACTGCACAAGTGAAGGACACCGCGAGTAACTTGGGTAACATCGCGCAGCAAGCAGGTACAAGCACAAAAGGTACTGCCAGCGATTTAGGGAACATTGCACAGCAGGCAGGCTCAGACGCGAAGAGTGCCGCTACTGATGTTGCTCAACAAGCAAGCGCGAAGGTACAAGATACCGTAAGCAAAGTAAGTGATACCGCGCAACAGGCAACATCACAAGTTAAGGATACAGCAAATAGCGTAGTAAATACTGCGCAGCAAGCAGCATCAAATGTAGCTGATACGACGAAGCAAGCAGCATCGACTGCGAAAGATGCTGCAAGCAACGTGGTTGATACGACAAAGCAAGCAGCATCGACTGCGAAAGATACGAGCAAGGATGCCATTAATACCGCTACACAGAAGGTAGCGCAAGTACAGCAGAATGTACAGTCGCAAACCTCAGCATCGACTGCCGCATCTACTAGCACAACAAACGGTATCACGAGTACCTCAGCATCGACTGCTCCGGCATCTACTAGCACAACGAACAGTACCACAAGTACTTCGGCTGTAGGTACTTCGTCGATCAGTACAATTCCTGGCATTGAGCCAGAAATACAGAGCAAGTTGGAGGCGCAAGGAATATCTACAACGCAACAATTGCTCGACCAGACTCGGACAAAAGAAGAGCGTGGCGAATTGGCACAAATAGCAGAGATAAGCACACACATGCTGAGAATGCTCGCAGACCGTGCCGAATTCCTACAGTTACAAGGTGTCACTGCTGATGTAGCTGTCATGCTCGAAGAGGCTGGTGTAAACGGCAATAAGGACCTTCGTCGCCGTAATCCAGAACATCTGTACACTACGCTCTCAGAGGCTCATAGCACAGGAAATATCGTAACAAGTGTTCCAGACATTGACCGACTTACGCAGTGGATCGCAGAAGCGATGGCATTAACGAGTTCGCAAGAATAGACGCATACATCGTAGCGGAGGTTCGCTCTCTGAATGAAGAGCGAACCTCCGCTTTTTTTGTTATACATGCCAGGTTTTACGAAGCACCTGTATCCAGTTCTCATAGGCTAGTTTGCGTAGTGCGGATTCATCATATCCACGTTCGCGCAAGGTCTGTAGAAGCTTTGGTAGCCCGGTTACATCGTGTATCTCTTGTGGAACGGTTGCTCCGTCAAAGTCGGAACCAAACCCAACATGTTCTATTCCGAGGTGCTCAACAAGATAGTCAATGTGACGCACCATTACGTCGATAGGTGTGTCTGCGTTGTTGTGTCCATCTGAGCGTAAGAACGAAACCGCAAAGTTCAGACCAACCATCCCTTCCGATGCTTTGATTGCATCTAATTGTTTGTCCGTTAAATTGCGGGGGCAAGGACAAAGGGCATGCACATTCGAGTGTGTCGCAACCAACGGCTTGTTCGATAGTTTTTCAACATCCCAAAAGCCTTGCTCGGTGATGTGTGAAAGATCAAGCATGATGCCCAAACGATTGCAGGCATGAACAAGATTTTTGCCAAGATCGGTTAAGCCAGGACCTGTATCAGGCGAATGCGGAAAATTAAAGGGAACGCCATGCCCAAATATGTTCGGACGACTCCATACGACTCCAAGTGAACGTAGACCAGCTTGATAAAATACTTCTAGTGTATCAAAATTTGGGTCAATGGATTCAGCACCTTCAAAATGAAGTATTGCAGCGAGTATACCGTTATCTAAGCTTGTTTCCAGTTCATCAGCAGTACGTACAATCTTGACCTGTCCCTGTGATTCTGCTTCAAGTCGAAAAAGACTTGCGGTTACTGCGAGCGTCGTTTTGAGCGCATAATCGTAGCCAATAGCGGGTGAGAGCGGAAACTCATAGCCATTGTCTGTAAGCTTAATGCTGTCTTCTTCTTTCGGTGCTGTTCCTGATTCGGGTGGTACAAACACGGCAAAGAAGCCGCCACCAAAACCGCCTTTTCGCATTCGAGGGAGATCAAGATGTCCTTTCTCGCTCTCGACAAAAAAGGAACGCCCTGCACCACGCTCTGCTAGATGTAGACTAAGTAGGACATCGTTATGTCCATCAAAAATTGGCAATGTATGAACGGTTTTTGTAGGAGTGTTCTGCATATCAATTGACTCCGTGTTCTTTGAGAAGCTCAACAAGCCATTGCTCGTCGTGAATGGGTACGCCAGCTTTTTGTGCTTTAGCGACCTTTGACCCAGGCTCTTCGCCAACAATTAGATGACTCAGAGACTTGCTCACACCAGAGGCAATGGAGCCGCCAAGTTGTATCAATGCCTCCTCTGCAACGGGGCGTGTCATGGTACTAAGCCGACCTGTGAGCAGAAACGTCTGACCTGCAAGTGGTCCAGTAGCTATTTGTTGCTCGTCCTTCATGTTCAGACCAGCTTCGCGTAAATGCTCAATCAGCGCACGGTTTTCTGGTTCTTGTAGCCATGAGTAAAGACTGTGCCCAATCTTAGGACCGATCCCTGGTACTGCAATGATCTCCTCTTCGCTTGCCGCTAAAAGCCTATCCATACTTTGAAATGCGCCCGTTACCAGTTGGGCAGCCTTTTCGCCCATGTAGCGAATGTTGAGACCAAAGAGAAGCCGCCAAAGCGAACGGTGTTTGCTTGCTTCAATAGCGGTTAGCATATTGTCTGCGCTTTTCGCCTTGACACCCTCCAATGCTAAAAGCTGGTCATGTGTCAGGCTATAGAAGTCAGCAACGCTCTTGATATAGCCGGCGGCAACAAGTTGCTCGGACATCTTTTCACCGATAGTCTCAATATCCATCGCACCTTTTGAAACAAAGTGAATAATGCTTTCAAGGTTACGCGCTGGACAATGCGTATTTGGGCAGTAGGCCATTGCCTGATCGGGTATACGAATAATCTGTGTACCGCAGCGAGGGCAATACTCCGGCAGATGATACACTTCTTCCTGTCCAGTGCGCCGCTCAACAACGGGCTTGACTACTTGAGGAATGACCTCACCTGCTCGTTGTACCAGTACCCAATCACCAATGCGTAAGTCTTTGCGTTGGATATCGCCCTCGTTATGCAATGAAGCACGTGAGACGGTGACGCCACGAATATTGATTGGTTCAAGCATTGCCCATGGATTAACGGCTCCAGTACGCCCAATATTTACGTCAATGTTGAGTAGTTTTGTGGCGACCTGTGTTGGCGGATACTTGAATGCAATAGCCCAACGTGGGTCACGTGCAACGGTACCAAGTTCTTGTTGTTGCGAGAAGTCGTTGATTTTGATGACGACGCCATCAATCTCATACGGTAGGTCGAAGCGTTTTTGTTCCCACTGTTTGCAAAAAGCAATGACCTCTTCCATAGAAGAGGCTAAATGCACGTTGGGATTGACAGAAAACCCCCATGCACGAATAGCATTGAGAGCATCCCACTGATTATCAATGTTCATGCCTTGAATATAGCCGATTTGATAGCCAAAGAAATCGAGATGGCGTGAGGCGGTGACACGTGGGTCTTTCTGGCGTAGCGACCCTGCCGCTGCATTACGCGGATTGGCAAAAAGTTTGTTATCGTGCATCTCTTCGTTGAGCTTTTCAAAACTCTTGATTGACATGTATATCTCGCCTCGTATCTCAACACGGTCAGGAATAAGCTCACCACGTAGCCGCTGCGGAATCGTGCGAATGGTTCGTACGTTGGATGTCCAATCTTCACCAACAAGTCCATCGCCACGAGACGCGCCAATAATTAAGCTTCCTTTTTCGTAGGTCAACGCCATTGCCAGGCCATCAATTTTGAGTTCACAGACAAAGCTAAAGGTTGCATTGGGAAGAATAGCCTGTGCGCGTTTTTGCCAGGCCAGCAGTTTCTCTTCATCAAATGCATTCGCAAGGCTCAACATTGGCACAGGATGACGATGTTGCGCTACGTCTTGTACTGGACCTGCTCCAACACGTTGCGTAGGCGAGTCAGGTGTTTGCAGCTCTGGATGCTCCTGCTCGATCTGCCGTAGTTCTTGCATGAGCCGATCATATTCCGCATCGGTCAGTGTAGGATTATCCTGAACGAAATATTGATAGTTTGCCTCTTCTATCTGGTGCCGTAATGCGAAGATATGGTCGGCGAGTTGCTCTGCCTCGGTTTTGTATTCTTGCTCAACTGCTGAACGCTGATCGTGCTGGCTTTGCGCATCGGACATACAATGTACAACCTTTCACATTAAGGAAATAGGACTGTTATCGTTCTGGATGAACATTCTTTTTAGAATGGCTGATAGTGGAATACTTCGGGTGTACCTGTAAATAGTCCATTGATATTGCTACGCCATTGTGGAAAGAGTGGACCACCTCGGAAGCCGACTGTGTGCGCTTCTAGCGAAGTCCAGATGACAGTGAGCATATAACGTTGTGGTTGTTCAACACAGCGAGTAACATTTGCTGAGATGCATTCTGGATGCTGACGAATAACCTCTAACCCTTTAAGAATACCCGCGCCAAGCTCGTCTTCTTTACCCGATGCCGCGATAAATGTTGCAACTTCTGTAACCATGATATAATAAGCCTCCGTTTTTCTTTACATGGTACCACGAATTGCAAACAACTAGAGAAAAAGATAGATAGTTCTGTACTGATTAACTGTAGTATGCGGTTAATCAGTACAGAACTATCTATCTTTTTTTAAACGCTTTGCGAAACGCCCCAATCTTGCTGGAACGTCTGTTGTAGCGTATTCAATACACTACCATCTGCGACAAGTATACCAAGTTCACGGTTCTGGTCAAGCGACTGTGCCGAGATGTTCTCCGAACCAACAAATGCCTTGCGTCCATCCACGACGATTATTTTCGCATGCATGTACAAGCGTGGGTCTTCTTTAACCTGCACGCCTCCCGACTTGATTGTATTGATTCCCTCACTATTGCTATCGCTAGAACCGCTACTTGCCGATGGCAAAATAACCTGGATATGAACACCTCGTTTCGCTGCCCTGATTAATGCCTGCTCTATGCCGCTATCCTTCATCTCCTCGCCTTCAAGCAGAATTGTACTGCGCGCACTCCCGATAAGTGAAGTGAATGCATTGCGTGAGTTAACAGGGCTAACTACGAGATTAGAGTCGTTAAATTGTGCCGTCGTATGATTCCAATCAGCATTGAAAATAGCGATAACAGCCTGAACATCTTGTGCATTGCTATCAACAATATCATACTCTCTATTTGTTGTACCCGCTTTTCCACCGCTCGTTCCACCGAGGGCTGCGCGAGTGAAATTTGAGGTCATGATATATGCAGTTGTACCATCAATAATCATGCCTTTTTCATGCGTCAAGGTGAAGCTAGGGTCGCTAGGTTGTGCCTTTGCTCCTGCGGCTAGCAGTTGGTCGAGGACCTTTTTAGGTGAACTGCCTCCACCAAACGGATGCATCTCAAGCATTACACGAACGTCTATGCTTTTGTGTGCTGCTTCCTCTAATGCTTTAAGCACATTGCGGTCACTCAAAAGGTACATCTCGACCCAGACAGATTTTTGTGCACCTGAAATTGCGCTGGTAATGATGGAATCTCCCGCGTCTGGCTCTACGAACACTTTGACGCCTTGAACTCCTGAGCCTGAAGGTCCACTACTATTACTGGTATTGCTAGTGCCACTGGTAGCTAACGACGAAAGGTTTGCATCACAGTCAGATAGTAGTATGCAAAGCATCGCTATAATTGCTGAAAGATACAATAATTTGTATGTATTGAGCGTGTGCACGATTTTCTCCTCCACAAAAAATATTCGTAGTAATCTGTCAAAGCCCATTGGTCAGAGGCCAGGGCATCCCCTTGCAGGTGTCCTGGTTTCAGTAACACGTTTCGTTTGACAGACTAGTAGGGACCATGTTTACAGCGTCCTCGGTGCTTGTTTTGCAACGTTAAAATATAAGGGATTATAGCCAATAAATCGGCCCTTGGACGCGCTAAATCTAGTTCCTATAAATAAAGAACGTTTGAGAATGTATGTGATATACATATGAGTAAATCCACATATTCCGTAACTCTAATAGTCATATCTTACTTGCTATAATGCTACATTCTTTTACTGCTAACAAAAACAGGTGCGGTTTCATTCTTTTTAGAATGAAATCGCACCTGTTTTTGTTAGCCTAAACAAAACAACTATGGGTGCAAAAACACATATAATGGAGCAAGCACCAGCGTTATCGTAGCAAGCAACTTAATCAGGACGTGTAGTGAGGGA
>CAZZVE010000015.1:46695-60702 GCA_964657325.1 uncultured Ktedonobacterales bacterium | reverse complement strand
GTTAGACATCTCTTTTAGGATGCGCTTATCACTCTATCTATAAACAAAGGTGAACATTGATTTGGTTCACCTTTGTTTATAGATAGAGTGATAAGCGCATCTGACGCTTGGTCCTACTGTCCAGATCCTGCAATGACTCCTAACTGTTGCATAAAGCTCATGACGTTCATCATCAATCGGCTGTCTTTCAGCTTGCCATCAACAACTACATCCAACGCTATAAAGGGTACCATCACTCGCTTGCCTATGGCTAGAATACCGAGGAATACCCCCTGATGAGTACCCTGCCAGGTACCAGAGCTTGCCACCTTCTGTCCTTCAGCCACAAGCTCTTCAATAGTCCATTGAACATCGGGAAATGCATTACGCATCATGACAACCATGTTTATCATGCCCTCTTTTCCAGGTTGTTGTCCGGGCATGGGAGCTAGCTTAACAAACTCCTTGGCCGCGAGTACGCAATGCTTCTGCGAACAGGTGATGATAGCGATACCACTGCCGTTCGTCATCTAACGCGACCACAAAAAGGTTTGCTGAATCGAGCATGTCGAGCTTGACCTGCCTCTCTTGAAAACCAGTCGCCGCTTCGCAGAGGGGATTACAGAGCCGTTCAAGAAAAGTAGCCCATCGTGATTGATCCTCAGTGAGGTTCTCTGGTATTTGAAGTGGAGTATCAAGAAGAGCCTGACGATTATGAGTATTATAGAGAAAAAATTCATTCATGAAGTTGCCTAGAGCAATGCGAAACTCTTCCCCTGTACACAGTTGTTAATAGGCTTGTGCAAGTGTTTGAAGGTCTATACTCATACTTTTTTAATCACTCATCATCAAAGTAATCCAAATCTACCTTTTTCACGATATATCTTGACTCTTCGGTAACTCCAACATCATAATCTATCATGAGTTGGGCAAGTTGCTCTCCGTCAATTAAAATGATCTTCAAATTCTCTGTACCGCTTGCAAAACTTCTCGCCTGTGATGAGAAAGTTGAGGTAGTAATGAACACTCCTTCTATGGTCTCCACTACATTTTTGTTTTTTGCAGTATATCATAGAGGAATGAACATAACAAATACTGGTATGCTCATTCTCTCTAAACTACATGAGAGGCCAAAGGTGGCTATTCCACTTCCTTCAACCACTTCGCCACATCAGGTGCAAAGTACGTTATAATCATGTCCGCACCTGCTCGCCTGATACCTGTGAGCACCTCCATCACCACTCTTTTTTCGTCGATCCAGCCGTTTCGGGCGGCGGCTTTGATCATGGAGAATTCGCCACTGACGTTGTAGGCGGCGATTGGTAGATCGCAGGAGTCGCGTACTTGGCGAATGATGTCGAGGTAGGGCATTGCAGGTTTGACCATCACGATATCGGCTCCCTCAGCGATGTCCAAGTCAACTTCGCGTAGGGCTTCGCGTGCGTTCGCGGGGTCCATTTGATAGGAGCGGCGATCACCAAATTGTGGTGTAGAGTCGGCAGCTTCACGGAAGGGGCCATAGAAACCCGATGCAAACTTGGCTGAGTAAGCCATGACTGGCGTTTGGCTGAAACCATGCTCATCTAACGCATGACGAATGGTGCCGATGCGTCCATCCATCATATCGGAAGGCGCAACAATATCGGCTCCAGCTTCGACATGTGAAAGAGCCATACGTGAGAGAAGACTTAGTGACTCGTCGTTATGCACATCTCCATTACGAATGACTCCGCAATGTCCATGACTGGTATATTCACAGAGACACACGTCTGTTATCACAAGCGTATCGGGTGCTTCTGCTTTGATACGCTGTATGCCTTGCTGAATAATACCCTGTGTAGCATATGCCTGTGAGCCTACCTCGTCTTTTTCAGAGGGAATACCAAACAGAAGTACGGCAGGGATACCAAGGTTAGCGATGCGCTCAACTTCACGTCCGACATGCTCGACGGGCCACTGCATGATACCTGGCATAGAGGCAATCTCGCGCGGTTCCTGTAAACCTTCCGCGATAAACAACGGATAAATTAATTGATCTACACTTAGGCGCGTTTCGCGAACGAGACCACGCAATTTCTCGTTTTGGCGAGTGCGTCGCATACGTATAGTTGGAAAACTTGCCATCAGAAACCCTTTCTTATGCGACCAACCGCAGTGTTCGCTCAATCTGTTGAACCGTCTCATTGAGCATGGCATCATCGAGTGCAAGTGAGATAAAACATGCCTCGAATTGCGATGGTGGCAGATAGATACCGCATTCAAGCATGTGCCAGAAGAAATGCGCGAAACGAGCAGTATCCGACCTCTTCGCACTGGCATAATCAGTTACAGGTTCCTTTGTAAAGTACAGACAGAACATAGCTCCTATGCGTACCAACTGTACATCAGCTTTTGTATCGGCAATTGCTCTCGTGATTCCTTCACCAAGCAGTTCACTCTTTTGCTCAAGTCGCTCATACTGTCCTGACTTACTCAGTTCAGTCAGAGTGGCAATGCCAGCCGCCATTGCAAGCGGATTGCCAGACAATGTACCCGCCTGATACATCGAACCAAGAGGTGCGACCTGTTGCATAATGTCGCGTCGTCCACCGTACGCTCCGACGGGTAAACCGCCGCCGATGATTTTGCCAAAGCAGGTGACATCTGGCGTGATTCCCGCTCGCTGCTGCATGCCTCCTGGTGCTAAACGGAAACCTGTCATCACCTCATCAAAGATCAACAGTGCGCCATATTTTTGCGTCAAGCTACGTAGCGTTTCCAGATAGCCGAGCTGCGGTAGGACTAGACCCATGTTTGCCGCAACTGGCTCGACGATGATGGCGGCAATTGAGTCAGGATATGTTTGAAACAATTGCTCGACGGCGGAGCTATCGTTATACGGAACAGTCAACGTATTTTTGGTTGCTTCAGTTGGGACACCTGGGCTATCAGGTAAGCCCATTGTAGCGACACCGGAGCCTGCCTGCACCAGCAACATATCAGCGTGTCCATGATAGCAACCTGCGAATTTGATAATCTTGTCGCGTCCCGTATAGGCACGCGCAAGACGCAAGGCACTCATAGTCGCTTCGGTACCAGAGTTGACAAAGCGTAGCATTTCAACTGAAGGCACATTGTGTATAACAAGTTTCGCCAGTTCGCTTTCGGCCTGTGTTGGCGCGCCAAAACTGAAACCACGCTGACTCGCTTGTACCACTGCGTCTACGACTGTAGGATAGGTATGGCCTAGAATCATTGGTCCCCATGATTGCACATAATCAAGGTATCTATTGCCATCAACATCATAGAGATATGGCCCTTGTGCATGGTCGATGAAGACGGGTTCACCTCCAACACCACGAAAAGCACGTACAGGACTATTGACTCCACCTGGCAATAAGGTTTGTGCCTCTGCGAAAAGTTCATGTGAACGAGAAAGCGTTAAGTTGCTTTCCGTGTATGCTGCATTACTCATTACTTATATTACCCTAATATATTTGGTTAGACTAACAACAAGGGCACCCGCAAGGTGATGCCCCTCCCATACATGAATACGTTTGAGTAATCTCGTCATATGGAAGGGGCATCACCTTGCGGGTGCCCTTGCCCTACCAAATGACGATTGACAGATCACGCTCCAATCGCGTCCAGAATACTATCTAGCGGTTGAGCAACACAGGTAAACATGGGAGTGTCACGCAGCGTATACATACTGGCTTCGGTCTCACGGAGTTCTTGTACAAGATCAAGGAAGTCTGCAAGGTTATCCGTCTCAAAGGCCACTACAAATTCCTGGTCATCAATACCAAACGAATAGGTTGTATTAAGCGACACAGTAGGATAGGTCAAGCCAACGCGGATATGCTCGTTCATCATACGTTTGCGATCTTCAGCAGGTAGAGCATACCATGCACGCGTCTTGACAAATGGATAGACAAAGAGATATTTTTTGTCTTCGGGAGCAATCACAAGGCGTGGGTCGTGCGCACCACGCGCATTCTTACCAACATAGACCGAACGCTTGGTCATTGACAGGAAAGCTTGCGTCTCGCGTAGATAAGGTCCCATTGCGCTCTGACGAATCTGGCTACTTAAAGAACGTAAGTCTTCAATGTCGTACGTTGCTTGCCAGAGCATAAAATCACAATCGGAACGTATGCCATACAAACCAAAGCTACGGATAAGCGCGTTTTCTGCGTGTGCGTCAAAGAGTCGCTTTACCTCCTCTTTACCCCGACTCCTAACATCGAGAGGAAGCAGTTGCCATTGTGGATCAAGCTTATAAAATGTGAAACGCACTAGCTGACGTGGTTGCTTCGCCTTTGGTTTCGCAGGTGCTGGCGATGGCTCAAGATGTGTGACTTCGTTCTGGTTTACGATAATCTGTTCAGTCATGATAATTTTTCCTCATATTTTACAATTGCCTCAAGCAGACCATCAATCGTGAACTCTTTGGCTTCAACAGCCACGGTCAGACCAAGTTCACGCGCAGTTTGTGAGGTAATAGGACCGATACAAGCGATAGTAGGAAGCGAGGTCGGTACAAGTGTTACACCTGTTGCCTCCTCACAATGTTTCACCCATGCCATAAAGTTGCGCACGGTGGAAGAACTAGCAAAAGTGATAATAGAAAGCTGTCGTTGCTGCAACATATTCCACAAGCCGCGACCTCGCTCATCGTCAACGGCTGCGGTGAGAGTATAATACGCTGGCACATCGTCAACAATAGCTCCAGCCTCACGCAACATCACCGCCAAGACTTTTCGGGCCTCAGCGGCGCGTGCAAGCAGAATGTGTTGTCCCTGAAGCACTATACTATGTTGTCGAGCGTCTTCGATAATCGCTTCGGCAACACCCTCAGCAACATAGGCGTCGGGAATAATATCAGCAGCTAGACCATATGTAGTAAGAGCCTCGGCTGTTGCTGGTCCAATCGTAGCTATACGAACGTGTTGCAGCGCACTCGGATTATAGCCAAGCTGTTGTAGACGCTGTAGACAAATATGTACACCATTCGCGCTCGTAAATACTACCCAATCATATATATAGGAAGTACTACTTGCTTGCGTATCAGAGTCAGACGAATAGAGTTGCGTTAAAGCACCATCTAACTGTGTCCAATCTGATGGAGGTACGATACGAATAGTAGGAAATTCTAGAGGTATCGCCCCTAACGCTCGTAGACCTTCACTCAACACGCTCGCCTGTTCACGAGTACGTGTCACGAGAACACGTTTTCCTTGTAGTGGAAGTGTAGCAACCGGTGGCTCAGACATGCAGTTGCTCCTGTTCCCGTATGATGTCTATCTCATGCACAATCGCATATGCGCCTTGTGCTAACGCATCTTCCGCGAGGCTCACTCCAAGTTGCTCAGCGTGTACATCCGTCATTTCTTTTGTCCAGGGAACACTCTGTTGCACCGAAATACGGCGTTGCCCATCTAAGCTTATCACGAGGGCACGCAGCATAAACACTCCGTCTGAAATTCTACCATGAGCAGCGACTGGTAGATAACAGCCTGCACCCAGACGACGCATAAACATACGTTCAGCAGTCGTTTCCGCTTGCGCTTTTACGTCATGAAGTGGTGCGAGCAGGTTACATAACTCTGGTTCATCACGTATCTCTAATGCCAACGCACCTTGTCCAGGGGCCGGCATCATTATTTCGGTGGGAAGATAGGTCATGCGACTGACAAGCCCCTCCTCTAAATGTAGTCGATGCAGGCCAGCTGCCGCAAGCACAATAGCATCATACTCCCCAGCATCAAGCTTCCTCAAGCGCGTATCGACGTTACCACGTATCGAAGAAATGTCAGAGTTAGGATAAAACTCGCGTAACTGTGCTGTACGGCGCAAACTACTGGTCCCGATGCGCAACGATGCTTTCGTTTTCCGGTACATTGCTTGCAACTCGTCTTGATGGAGGTGAAGGGCAGTGTTCGTAATGAGCACATCACGTACATCCTCACGAGGACCCGTCACAACGAGACGCAAACCATTTGGTTGTAGCGTTGGAAGGTCTTTGAGGCTATGCACAGCAAGGTCAATACGGCGTTCCTGTAATGCACGTTCGATTTCAAGCACAAACACACCATCGCCACCTATTTGTGAGAGAGGTACTTGTGTTACACGGTCGCCCGTTGTACGAATTTGCTCAATGCTTATATCAAGGTTGGGCCATCGCTGATGTAATTGTTCGGCGACCCACTGTGTTTGTGTCATGGCGAGTTTGCTCGCTCGCGTTCCTATCGTTATTCGCTTCATGATTTTCTTCCAAATTAAAAAGATAGCGTAATGCTTCCGCATACGCATGCCCCTGACCATCGGCTGCGGCCTCTTTGAGCCGTAGTGTAGGAGCATGCAGTATTTTGTTTACCAGACGCGTCGTAAGCTCTTGTACCACGGCAGCTTCGCGTTCAGAAAGAGTAGGAGCCAGAGAGCGCATAGCACGGACAAGTTCTTGTTGACGTAGTACCTCAATGGATTGACGTAGATCGCTTATCGTTCCTGTAACACTTAAAGAAGACAACCAACGCTCAAACACCGCAACCTCTTCAGAGATAATTGTATGCACATGCTCAACTTCTTGTAAGCGCAGCGAGATACCACGCTCAACCTGAGCATGCAAATCATCAAGGTTATATAAGTGGACGTATGGTAGTGTGCCAACCTCTGGATCAACGTCACGTGGCAATGCTATGTCTATAAGAAGCAGAGAACGTCCGTTACGTTTCTCAAGCACTGGTTGCATACGTTCAGGTGTGATAAGAGCATGTGGAGCTTTTGTCGAGCTAATGACGACATCCGCATCTACAAGTGCATCTGAAAGGTCAGAGAAGCTACGGTGTGTAGCACCAAGCATCTGTGCAAGATCAACCGCGTTTGCATGTGTGCGATTGATAATTACAAGCTCCTGTGCACCGTTGTCGAGCAAGTTACGGGCGGCAACTTCGCTCATCTGTCCTGATCCGACCAGCAGGATATGAGCTTTGTGTAAGTCTGGAAAAAGATGACGTGCCAGTTGTACCGCGACATGGCTCACCGAGGCCGCATTGCGACTTATTGCGGTTTCGTTGCGCGCACGCTTGCCAGTAACCAGTGCGGCACGGAAAAGTGCTGATGTGATGGGACCAGCAAAGCCTCCACTTTGCGCAATCTCTAACGCCTCCGCTACTTGTCCTTGTATCTGCGGTTCCCCTGGTACAAGAGAATAAAGACCACAGGCAACACCTAGAAGATGAGACACCGCTTGTTCATCAACAAGAGTGTAACAATGTGCCTCAAGTTCTTCGAGTGCAATCCTTTTTTCCTCACTTAGAATGCGTAACAGGTGTTCGCGTTCGGGATGTACTGCTGTACAGATAGCGTACAACTCTGTTCGGTTGCATGTTGAGAGCAGAACGCACTCTTGCACACTCTCTTTTGCAACATCAAGAACATGGGGTACTTGACGGGATGAGCATGTGAGACGCTCGCGTAGCGCAATAGATGCAGTAGTATGATCCACTCCAACAACGACGATATACATGCAAACCTCATAAATCTATAGCATAATAAATATTCTATAGAGATTTTAGCGTTTTTTTGGAGATAGTCAAGACTTTTTGATGTCAAGATCGGAATTGAGCGAATATCAGGTAAACACCCTACTCATTTATTTCATCCGAAACATCTTTATAGCGCATAGGGTGAATAGAGGAAAAGAGCATGCCTCCTGTGGTACAAGCTCGGCTTATGGCCTCATCATAAAGCATCCTATGCACTTACTCTTTACTATAGGGCGTGTGTAGAGCCTCTACAACTAGGACAAACGGGTACAATCCGTGAATATCAATATACTAACACGTTACATATTTGACTGCACAGAAGCAGGTACCAGCATTGTTGTCAGAAAGCTTTCACAAATCTTCATAAGAAAAAGGTAGTATCTATGTATCGTTGCCCGAAGTGCCATGTTGAACTTCCAGCGGATGCCCGCTTTTGTAAGAGTTGCGGTTTCAATCAGACAAACGCACGTATCGCGTCTATGTCACCTCCTGTGCAAGGAGTGCAACGGCAAGTACCACCTCAACAAACGCAACAAGGAACGCAGCAGCCACCAATGCGCACGATACAGCCACAATATAAGCACGTCCCACAGCAGCCTGTTGCGCAACCACAACCTCATACAAATATACCAGGTCCTCAGCAGAACTTTCCTGGTGCCGTACCATTTGCGCCGCAAGTGCCTGTACGTACCTCAACGCCGCCAAATGCGCCACAATCAACACCACCAGCCACACGGCGTCCACAGGAAAGCACTGTACAACAAAGAAATAATGGTTCACTGCAACCGATGCCGATGCCGATGGCACCGCTTCCGACTCCGCAACAAGGGAATACAGCGAGTCAAGGCTTCCAGCAGAATATGCCTCTATCACGCCCCGCAGTGCCAATTACTCCACAAGGACCTTCTAACTGGGTGCAACAACTACCAGTTACTCCACAGGGACAGGTACGGGAACGACCAAATCAAGGGACAGGATATACACCAGAGCAGGCAGTGCGTACCTCAACACCACCAAATCAACAATACGCGTCTGCAAAGTCTGCATTTGAGCCATTGCAATGGGGATTAGGAGCACTACCTGATACACCCGTTAGTGTTGAGAGCCTTGAAGCTACGAGTAGAGCAGCACAACATTGGCGTCAGAGTTGGCTTGATCGTCAACATGATGAAGCAGGTCCTGCTACTGGCGTCTCACGTGGTCAAGCATTGGTACCAGAGCCACTATTAGTAATGCAGCATAGCTTCGCCAGAATGCGCGCGATTATTCTGCCTAAAAGCGGTGACAATGGCAAGGATTCTCGTTTGAAGTCCTGGCTCCCTGCTGGTCTCCTTGTTTGTCTCATTGGTGTACTCGCTCTATACGTTCTCTCAACATACTCTGGTGGACTACTTGGTACAACCCATGCATCATTAAATACCAATGTGGATCCAACACTTAGTATGAAAACGACAAAAACAACTACGGTTGCAGCAAAAACAATAACGGTCGCAGCCGGTCAGACTATGCAGGTACATGGAGAACACTTTGGAGCAGACGACACCATTATCTTTTTCCTGGGCGAAACTCAGCTTAAAGGCACAAATGGAAAGCCGACTTCCGTACAAAGCAACAATAAAGGAACTTTCGATGCTTCACTACCTATTCCACCAACACAATTAGCAGGTGAGTACGTGGTACAGGCGCAAGACAATCATACTGGACAACATGCCTTTCTGGATATTCAAACAACATCATCAGCTACTACTACTGTGCTGAAGCTTTCGACTCATTCACTGGCATTTACCTCAATCGTCGGTCGTAATCCACATGAGCAGATCGTGAGCATTACAAACACAAGTAATACAGCTATTCAATGGAGTGCTATCGCCATTAGTGACAATCAAGCTGGCTGGCTCTTACTTACAAATGGGAAAACAGGCGATCAATTAGAAGCAGGCCAAACGGACAAGATTCATGTAAGCGTTATCACACAGGGACTCATAAGTAGCCTTCCTCGACAACCATATACAGGTAAAATCGTTTTCACAGTTGTGGATCAAGGGCAGGTGATGCTACCAGTAAAGCTAGCACTGGTCGCAATAGATGTGTAACATATAATCAAACCTCCGTCTACTGATAGGATTATGGTTGCTGATAATACCAGATGAATGTAAATATGTTTTATAATGAAGAGTAATCAGCAAATTGTTCCTATCTCAATCATAAAAAGATAGAGTAGGTAGATGAAGCATAGATGCTCAGGAGATGACATATATGAAAGGTATTCCACCACAACTCATTGCTTTATTTTGTATTATGTTCATCGCGTTGGGCATATTTAACATTCTTATGGCGCGCAGAAGGCAACAACGTGAAGAGCTGCAAGGAGTACATGTTCCCTGGTACAAGCAAGTTGCCATACTAACAGGAATAGAATACATTCTGTTAGCACTTGTTTTTCTGTTAAACATCGGCATCAGCTACAAGGTATTACCTCCGAGTTTAAACGGAATTATTCTACCATTTTTTGTGATACTACTGCTCGCCTCCGGTTTACTCGCGGGTTATGTAGTCTATCAAGGCTTCATCAATATGCAACGTCGGCGTGCCCTTGCAACACAGGGAGCGCAAATAAGCACAAACGGAAATGTCCATATTAGCAATAGTAGCACTACACAAGCGGTAATCATAGATGATATGACGCCAGAGGAACGCGCAGTCTACCTGCAAAAACGACGTGACCGACGCCAGAAAGCGGCTTCAGCACGTCGTCGTAAGGCTGGAAAAGCATAAAAAACTAGGAGTCTGTAACGAGCGTATTGTTCACGTAAACGTAGCAGTTGAACGCGTATGAACGGACGCCCACGCGGGGCTACCCCATAGTGCTTCGTCAAAGTTCATTTGACACATGAACATGAAGCATCAAATAGCTTTCATGCATGATTTTGAAACGATTGTAATGCGTCAATCGAAGCTTGACGAAGCAATAGGCGTTAACGTAAGCACTGATTGAGGAACCAGGGCACCCGCAAGGGGATGCCCTGATTCACCGGAGACCTCTTTTTTACAAACCCTCCAATGTTAATTGCATTTCATCAATACATTTTTGCGCATTGTAGTTTATGTCTATATGAATGATGCGGCATATAGCTTGTTGTCCACTACCTCTTGGTGCAATACTATCTGTCAATGTGATGCAGTCAAGAAGTTGCAAGGCTGGATTAAGTGGAACAGTCACCGTATGCAGAATGTTGGAACGCACCTCTTGTGCCATAAGAAACGTCGCTTTTTGACTACATTGGGTGGTAGTCGTCAACTTTGGGTCTACGTGATGTAACAACCGTTCGATACCAATCATATGTAGGTGTGCATCATCGAATGCTTCCGCGGTCGTTAGTGCTCCGAGCAGTCCAGCAAGCGGGGGTTTGCCACTTACTACGATGTGATTTGCGCGTTGGTCATCGCTACCAAAGCTTACAGCTTCAATCTCAGGTTGATAACTCCATACAGACGCGTCGCCCACAGACAGCTCACGGAATTGCATGATTTCGCCTGAGTCCAAAAAGTATGAGAGACCATACGTTGTACATAGTTCATTTAGCGCATTACGATATGACGATCCCGCTTGTAACACAAACGATGGTACAAGTTGACTAACTTGTGAGGTTGTGGGCAGCGTAACGGACAATAATCCTGCACACGCGCATACCTCTGTAATGAGAAAACCGAGTGTTTGATTACTATAAACATTCTGGTAACGAGCGACGAGATCGAGATTATGTGATAGGTCTTGCCCAATCAAAAGCAGAGAGTTTTCCAAAGGTGAGCGTACAAAACGAATATGTTCAATATGATAGATACCTACTTTGACAGCATCATTGGTAGTCGGTGGTGTCCCAACTTTATAGCCCTCACTCAGTACAAGCGAGGCATTCAAGCCTATCGGTCGATAGGTAGTCGGAGTAGTCACAAAACTATTTAAGACACCTTGTGCGTTATCTATTATCACTTCGAGGCGAGCAGGCTTCCCAGGCTGCTCAACGCGTTGGTACGATAGGATTGCATTAGAGAGGTCGAGTGACTGTGCAGTATTGACAGATTGAAACATACTTGCACTATACACCGTTGAGAGCGAGGCAAGGTAAGTACGAGGACCAGCATTACCACTTGCTGGTGTTGGCAGCGAAATGAGGACAACACCATAGCTTGAAGGTAAATCATGCATAATCATACCACTTGACCAATGCACCAGGTCAATCGACTGTCGCATACGTGGATAGCTATAGACTGAGCCTGTGAGCAGACCCGAATCGAATTCGATACATGTGAGCGTGTAGATACTATTTGCGAAAGAGAGACGTGGGGCTACACGACCAATAGCGGTACCTGTCGCTGAAGCAATGAGAACACCGCTATTCCAGGTTGTTGTGGCAGGCGTAAACGTACATGTTGCAAGTGTATAGCCATCAGAATACACGAGTGTATACGATGTTCCAGTCCAAGCAACAGCAAGACCAGCACCACTCGATAAAGTTGCGAGTGTCCAGGTAGTCAGCGACGACCAAGTGCCACTTCCATAAAAGGAACACCCGATAGCCTCACCACCACTAACATCATAGATGAAGAATACGTCGTTGTTGCCTGCACTTCCAATACCTTTGAGTAGTGCACTCCCCGATGGCGTAAGGACCGTTACAGGACCTGTCCATGTTCCACCATTGTTTGTCGAGGTCCAGACAAAGATGTTATTGCCTCCTGTACCACGTTGCGCGAACGCTCGTAATGTGCCATGCGAATTAGACACGGCACAGCCTCCATCTTGAAACATCGTGCCTGATGCTCCTGGTAGTGTCGTCCAGGAGGACCATTGTGTCGTGCTTGTGGGGTCAGTAATGCGTTGTACCTGGAAGTTAGAGGTAAAGCCGTTGCGTGTCACTTGCACACGAATAATACTATTGTCACTTGCAATGCACGCGTCATTGAGCGAGTCAGCCGTACCAGGAGTTTGATACGATGCATAATGAGCAACATGATCTTCGACAGTAAGTGTCATCGCGGGGCGACGCGTTGTGCTATCCAGGGCAGCAGTAAGCGCGGTATCAAGTGAACGAACCATGCGGGGAGCCTTTCTTCTTGAGAGGATGTATAGGAGAGTAGGGGAGAGGAAAGAGCAAGCAGAGGATGTTTGCTTGCTCTTAAGTATACGTAGCTTTTGTGGAAATTACAAGCCTATCCGACCACCTTTTGGTAGATATCAACGATGGTTTCGCGTGCCTCTTGCTCTCCAACGTGTTGCTCCAAGGCTTCTTGATGTGTACCGAGGTTTCTGTAGCGTGCGTCAATAGCAGCATGAGAGGCAACTATCGCGGGTTCCTCGAACACACGCCGAATCGCCTGACATTCCAATTCTATGAGGACGCGGATACGTGCGACATCGCTTTTGTACTCTTGCATAGCAACTCATTCCTTTATCGGTTCAACATCTACCATAATGGTGGGTGGATAGGGAGCACTACACGATGAAATCACAAGGCCAAAGGGAAGCCGTTCTACCCCTATATAATCCAGGCCACGCGCCCGACTCTGCGCGATTTTTTGCACAGCGACTTTGGTTTCTTCTGACGTCGCAGCATAAAAGGGATAACTAAAAATTGGACCGTCTACTACATCGAACCACTCGAATTTGGCGCGATACAGGTACTTGATGATTTGCATACTTTCGACATTCCTACTAAATAGAACGTACAGTAAGAACAAATTACTTCTGTTTTTACTGCTATTTACGCTTTTATTCCACAAAAAATAATATAGTAGAATCATTTCTTGTACATCAGCGTTGCCTGTCGCTCTGTTATCGTTTTGTTGTCGCTTCGTATCTAATCATCGAAAACAAGTATTTTCACTTGACCTACATGTGAAGGAGTATATACAATAAAAATGCATTCTGCATGTTAGGAAAGAAAATATGAAAAATGCCAAATTGCGAGCGGCACGTGCCAAAAAGCACTGGTCAATGGAGGTTGCCGCATAATTGGACATTTTCAAATGCTTACTATGATGATGCGCTCTTCGCATAAATCAAATGTCTATAATCGTCTATATTCTACTGCTGGAGAAACAGCGCAAATTATTGGGCAGATGCTCTTCGATATGAAAGAATACACAGTAGCTTGGTCTTACTATATATTCTCTATTCAAGCAGCTCAACAATCTCGCAACATAGAACTTTGGGCTGTCGGACTAGGACGGATAGCACAACTACTACTTTATGTAGACCAACTCCAAAAAGCACTGTCTTATGTTCAAGAAGCAAAATGTCTACCTTTAACTAATACGAAGGTACGTTGTTGGCTTGTAGTAGTAGAAGCAGAAATATATGCACGTATGCAACAAAGTATTTTTTGCTTTCAAAACATCGACACTGTACGAAATCTTGAAATTGCCTCGCAAGATGAAGATCGTTACTCGGTAGGCTTTAATATTGCTAGGTTAGAAAGCTATATAGGTGTTTGCTATA
>CAZZVE010000015.1:37322-46595 GCA_964657325.1 uncultured Ktedonobacterales bacterium | reverse complement strand
AGCCTATTTACAGCTTGGAAATATTGATGTTGCATGTAAGATTGCAGGGCAAGCACTAGAATTAACAAATGAAACGAAATCAGTACAAGTATTAGACCGTATACAGGCAGTACAACGAGATATGAAACACTGGTCAGCAACTTCGATGGTCAAAGAATTAGATGAGAAAATTAATAATACATTGATCACAGCCACTTCCTAGAAAGCGATTATATGAACACACCAGTCCTCTACCTCATTGTTTGCGCGGCACCACCAGCACAACATATCCACGAATTTGTTGTACCTATACAGCACATGGGGTGGGACGTGTGTGTTATTGCAACTCCACAAGCAACACGTTTTCTCGATGCACCTCGCCTCGCCTCGCTTACAGGCCATCCAGTACGTAGTGACTACAAACTACCAGGAGAGGTCGATGCTTTGCCCAAAGCGGATGCACTCCTTGTGATGCCTGCTACCTTCAATACGTTGAACAAATGGGCGGGAGGCATTGGTGATACGTTAGCCGTCAGTATTCTTTGTGAAGCATTGGGAAAGGGTACAACACCAATTATTGCAGTCCCTTGTCTCAAGATGGACCTTGTGCGCCACCTTGTCTTTCCTAAAAGTATTGCTTTTCTCAAAGAATGTAATGTTACAGTCTTACACGAACCAGAACGTTATCCATCACCGCTTATGGTTCCTCAAGAGATTATTCTGGAAGAGTTAGGCAAGGTCTTGCCACAAGCATAGACATAAAAATGTGAGAAATGTGAGGAAAGATTCGATGTTTACCTTGCGTCGTTATCAGCCATCTGACAAGGAAGCTGTCGAATATCTGCATGTGTATGCCATTCAACAGGCAGGAGCCTATCTGGGCCGCGGTCCCTGGGATAATGACATGTACGAGATCGAAAAGGCATATCTTAACAATCAAGGAGAATTTCTAGTTGGCGAAGAGAATGGCAGGTTTGTCGCTATGGGTGCGTTGCACCATACTAGCAGTGAACGTGCCGAAATCAAACGCATGCGCGTCCACCCCGACTATCAGGGACGAGGCTTCGGTCAGCTTATCCTCACCGAACTCATGATATGTGCACGCGTCTTGGGCTACAAAACTCTGCACCTAGACACCTCCATCCTGCAAGTGCCAGCGCAGAGACTTTATGAGAAAAACGGCTTCCGCGAAGTTGGCAGAGCCATCTATCAAAACCTTGAAGTGATTCTGTACGAAAAGCAGCTAGAATAGCTCGGTACTTTCGCGCAAAGCTTGACTATATCTCTCTAAAGTGATATACTCATGGAGTTCTAACTGTTTGCATGACATGGACCAGGCCACTATCCTGTTCCTCGACAAAGACGCTAAAGAGCTTTGAGCAATCCTCTTATAGATTAACTCTCTCCTGCATACATGTTCGTCCCTATATCAGCTAGCAGCATTGCTTCCGTACCTCTACGGTCTGCTCCTGGTACTCCCTGGTGGCATCGTGCCTTCAGGCATTCGTACCGCGCCCACAATGGAGCGCATTGACCCAAAGGATTTTGCATGCCTTCTTTTAACGATTTCACATTACAACAAACAACACGCGCAGTGTTAGCAAATATGCAGATTACAGAGCCTACACCTATTCAGGCCGAGGCAATTCCAGCACTACTCGCTGGTAGCGATGTAGTAGGACAAGCACCCACTGGCTCCGGCAAGACATTGGCCTATGGTATTCCACTGGTGGAAAGACTATCCAAAGAACGTGTAGCACAGGCACTGATTCTCGTGCCAACACGCGAACTGGCGGTTCAGGTCAACGAGGTAATCAGCAAACTGGCTGCCAGTA
This sequence comes from uncultured Ktedonobacterales bacterium, assembly GCA_964657325.1. Classification (GTDB taxonomy): domain Bacteria; phylum Chloroflexota; class Ktedonobacteria; order Ktedonobacterales; family Ktedonobacteraceae; genus JBBQVS01. Next base: position 44,781 of record CAZZVE010000015.1, on the reverse strand, counting down.
AAAGACTTACGACAGCGTTGCTGGTCGGAGGCAGACCTTATAGCAATCAACTCTCAGCACTACGCTATGGCTCGCAGATTATCGTCGGCACACCAGGGCGTGTCAAGGACCATCTTGACCGAGGCAGTCTTGTGCTGACTCAAATACGTATATGCATATTGGACGAAGCAGACCAGATGCTCGATAGTGGTTTCGCACCAGCTATTGAAGAGATATTAGAGACGACACCGGATACACGACAGATGGCACTCTTCTCAGCGACAATGCCGGATTGGGTTGAGAAACTCAAAAAGAAGTTCCTCAAAAATCCGGTTAACGTAACCATTGCACAAGCAACCGGTGCGGACAGCACAATTGAGCAGATTGCCTATCAGGTGCCACAAGCACAGAAAATTGTAGCACTGTGTACTCTCCTGAACTCCTCGGAGGGCGAAAGTAGTCTTGTCTTCGGCAGGACAAAATATGGTGTCGAGAAGCTAGGAAAACAACTTAACGCACTCGGCTACACAGTTGGAACACTGCACGGCAACAAGAGCCAGAGCGCACGTGAAGCGGTACTCACCGCATTCCGTCAGGGCCGCATACATACACTACTTGCCACAAACGTAGCAGCGCGCGGACTAGACATTAAGGGCATTTATCAAGTCATTAACTATGAGCTTCCAGAGTCGAGCGAGCTTTTCACCCACCGTATTGGACGTACAGGCCGTATGGGACAAGCTGGCAAAGCGATTACACTCCTGGCACCAGCAGAAGTTGCCAAGTGGCGACGTATGGCTCGTACATTAGGGCAGGAAGTTATCTTCCAGCATCTCACTCTTAACCAGGATGCAATGAATATACGACCAGCCGTGCAGCAGGAGGTTGTGGAGATACAGGAACGCAGACAAGTGAGTGAGCAGCGCACGATGCGTGATCGTCCACAGTTCTCGCCAAGTCGTGATCGTGGTAACAGTAGAGATGCACGACCAACGCGTGACAACTATGATAGGCCCAGCACGGAAAGACGGCGGACAGAACGTTTTGCCAGTGAAACACCTACACGACGTATATCCGCTGAACAAGCTGAAAGCTTTTTCAAGCCAGACCGTGAGTATTCGGAGCAGACAAACGGTGGTAGGAGAGATGCCGACAGACAGTCGCGCGTTGGAAGAATCACACGAAGACGCAATGCATCTTCGTCACCCACAATGGAGCCACAACGTCAGAATGGTAGAAGCAATCCTAGAGGTGTAACACCGACAGGAGGCCCACGTCGGGCCACTACTCCAAGGCGTTTTGCGAGTCGCTAACGGTGAAACAAAAAAAGAGGTGGAAGCATTTGTGCTTCCACCTCTTTTTTTGTTTAGATACATTGGACATATACAAGAAGGTCGGAATAACCTTACAATACAAAGTGTTTTTGCGTTATTTCAATCCGCTTGGAATACTCCACACCACAACGGCGTTTGTCGTGGGGTCTTGCGCAAGGACATGCGTGCTATCGGGCGACCAGTTTGGAGAACTAAAGGCATAGTAGCCTTCGTGTGAACTTTGCGCATTGGGCACGTTTGTTTTAGGTGCTTGCAGAGTCGCAACGGGATAGCCACGCTTTGTCGAATAAAGATTCTTCTTTGAGAACTCATAGGTTGTCATACCCATGAGTTGCCCATTTGGAGACCATGAAACGATCATATGATAGAGTGTTCCGATGGTTTGAGCGGAACTAAGTAGCTTTAAAGCTGAGAGCAAGGCCGCATCGCGTACTGGCAGTACAGGTAAATTTTCCATGTGGAAGGCAACAAGAGTTTTTTGATCGGGTCGAGGATGTCCTGGCGGTTCCAGGCGAGCCGATAAAAAAGCACCATTAATTAGATACCGTCCGTCCGGCGACCAAGTAATGAAATTTACATCCCACACAAATATTCCTGGCGCAAACGTGACGCCTCCACTTTGATCTTGCTTGACTAATTCCACGCCTCCGGGTTGCCAAACAGTAAATGAGGGACTTCCATTTGTACTACCAATGCCCGATGAGTGAGATGTTGAGTGCGTCTGAGGCACAAGTTCGCCATTGTTGTTCCAAGCGTATTCTTCCGCCACAGGAATGCTAGAACTAAAGACAAAAGGATCTTCGTTCTCAAGCGTTGGAGTAGGTACAAGATTACCATGAGAAATATCCCACTCCATGTATGAAGATGCGCTGACCTGATAGGTTGGCATGCTCTCATTTTGCTGAAGCAGTACACGTGTACTTTTGTGCTTTTGATCAAAAAGGAGCACACCTGAAAATTCCGCACCCCCAACCTGTGATTTAGTATGAATGTCGAAAAGCAATGCGAGGTGTATCTTGTCAGGAGACCATGATGCGGTTTGATAATAAAGCAGTAAGCCATCATGTATAGCAGGAAATTGTGCGTAAAAAGCTTTTTTGATCAATGTATCTGGCTGTAATTGCACAATACGTTGTCCTGTATGGGCGTCTTGTATTGTCGCAAGACCAACTGCATTATCAGAGTCGTATTCACATCCTGTCGTGTAACCCAGCAGTGCAATTGTAGTGCTATCAGGAGACCATGCCTCGCTAGTAACACAGGAGAAACCCATCTGTGCTAGAGGGATAACGAGAGATGGCGTAATGTTCATAGGGATTGGCAAGCGTTCAGCCAGTAAAGGTTGTTGCTTTACCAGGCGAGCAGCAACACTATTGCGCACAGTTGTCAGGAGTGTCAGTGTTGTATGCAGATTCAGGGCAAGTACGAGACATACCAGTAGCACAGAACAGGTAGTGGTGATAGTACGCCAACGTTGCCGATTGAAGGAGTGTTGCCATTGTAATACAGGTACAGACCATGAAGGGACATGAAATTTCTGAGTATCTTCATCCGTCTCATTGAGTGTGTCTAAATCGACAATTTCAACATCATCTTCCCAATTGGCATCGAAATCACCGCTTTTTGCCTGCTTGTCGTCGCGCATCAGTATTTCCAGTTTGTTAATGAGAACGCGCTACTGTTTCCTTTTGCACTCGTCCACCGACTTGTTGCCATGCCGCCTCTACGCACTGCTTCAAGAGTAATACGTTTGTCAGTGGTCCGACACCTCCGGGTGTTGGTGTCACCATGCTTGCAATCTCACGTACAGAGGGTACATCAACATCACCGATGATACCACCCTCTGGTCGTGCATTAATGCCTACATCAATCACTACCGCGCCAGGACGAACCATATCGGCTGTTACCATTGTTGCACGTCCAACTGCTGCAATAAGCACGTCTGCCTCGCGTGTAAAGGTGACAAGGTTAAGTGTGCGAGAATGGCATACTGTCACCGTCGCGTTTTTTTGAAGCAACATCATTGCAAGAGGTTTGCCGACCACATTGCTGCGTCCCAGAATCACAACACGTTTGCCAGCAAGCGGTGTCTGTGTGCGTTCGAGAATTTCCATCACGGCTGCGGCTGTCGAAGGCAAAAAGCTGGGCAAGCCAAGAAAAAGATTGCCCGCGCTCCGTGGACAGATACCGTCAATGTCTTTCTCCATTGCTAGAGTATCCGCTACCATTTCTTGTGAAAGATGGGCAGGAAGCGGCATTTGTACGATAACGCCGTTGACTTGTGCATCACTGTTCAGGTGAAGCAATAAAGAACGCAATTCATCGGGTGATGTCAGTGCCGGAAGTTGCTCTAGTCGTGCCTTTACACCAATCTCGTCGGCGATGCGTAAAATAGCTTTGGAGTAGACACCTGAGGCTGCATCACCACCAACAAGGACAATTGCCAGACCTGGAGGGGCACCACACAGTTGAGTATATTGGATTACATCCTCTCGTAGTTCCGCACGAATAGCTTGTCCCATCGCACGCCCATCAATGAGTGTTGCCGTCATGCCTTCTCCCCCACCAACGTGATCACCTGCTGACTACATGTCGCAATCGTGTCTAGTGCGCTATTGAGACGATCACTTAATGCATCAACCAACGCGAGATCTTTCATCGACAGTAAATTGGTGCGTACCATCCATGATGCGCCTGTGCCAGCACTAGAGGCGAGCATGGTCCCCGTGGCGATATCGCTCAACACGGTCTTATTACCGATTTCAGCAATGCGCTGACAGTGGTTCAACAATTCCGCGGCACGTTCAGCCACTTCTAACGGTACAAGAGCGGCATCACGTAATCGGGCTTGAATTGCCTGTGTGCGTGCGGCGCGCTCTTCGTCAGTAGTGCGAGGCATTTTGAAGCAGGTCGAGAGTTGCCCGTAAGCATCTATATCTTCCTGTACTAGCTGCTGAAAACGAGTGCGTAGTTGTTCTGTCTGCTCTATAAGCGACTCGATCTCCTGTTGTACATCGGCGTAATCTGCCTTACCAAGCGTGAGACGGGCCACCATAGTCGCAAGCCCCGCTCCAATCGCACCAGTCAAAGCCGAGGCAGAGCCGCCACCAGGAGTAGGTTGTGATGAGGCAAGATCATCAAGATAGTTTTGTAAGGGTGTATCTATATACATGCATTCGGATTCTTTCTAAAAATTGAGAGCATCAAGCATCTGCGAAGAAACTTGGCATTTGTAATTGTAGCACTGTAACAGCTATAACGTCGAGTAGACGAAATGATATAAGCACAGCATGACTGGGGCAAGCTCATTGATTCACATACATTCATAAAAGAGCCTATATTGTGGGTCAGGAGCACGACCGGGCAAGCCCTGTCACTACTATACCTTCCGCTACTGCGTAGTTTGCTATGCGAGTCCGCGTATAGTAGTGACAGGGCTTGCCCCGGTCATATCTCTAACTGCATTAAACTATGCAGGTGCTTGTTGTACCTGCTCTTCTCGTATGGCTGGCACAACGCGCTCTTCCTCTACAGGAGGTTTGCTGGCACGTCCACCTCGACCCTCAACCAATACGTAGAGTGTTGGGACGAGCAGCAACGTGAGCAGTGTTGACGTTGTAAGACCACCAATAACCGTTAGAGCAAGTGGGGCTGCAATGAAACCACTTGACTGACTCAAGCCAGAGGCCATTGGAGAGAGTGCAAGGATGGTTGCGATAGCGGTCATAAGAATTGGACGTAGGCGACGACTACCGCCTTCGAGCACTGCGCTCCGTGCATCCAACCCCTTGAGACGATATTGATGTACCAGGTCAAGTAGCACAATGGCGTTCGTGACGACAATACCAATCAACAGCAATAGACCAATCAGTGCAGGTACACCCAGTTGCGTATGAGTGGCAAGCAGCAATAGAATTGAACCAGTTGCGGCAAAAGGAATGGATACAAGCAGAATGAGCGGTTGGACCAGACTGCGGAACGTACCTACCATAATCAGGTACACCAGCACGATAGCAGCGAGCAGAGCATACCCTAACCCGCTAAATGCCTGTGACTGGTTGGAAGTCACACCACCCAACGAATACGTCGCACCACTTGGCAAGTGCAGTGTACTAAGTTTTTTCTGTATGGCAGTACTTACACCACCCGTGTTATCAGTTGTGGTATCGGCACTAATGGTTGCGGTACGCGTTCCACCAATATGTGTAATTTGTGTCGGTCCCTTTGCTTCCGTCACATTGGCAACATCGCTCAACTTGACGTTTCCTGTTGCAGCTGGCAACAAGAGGTTTTTCATAGCGTCAATGCTCGTTGCCTGTGAACCTAGCACGAGATTGACATTTTCCTGTGTGCCATTCAGAGTAACGGTTGTCACAGTCGTGCCTGTATAGATTTCACGAAGCAGTAAACCAACCTGAGAGGCTGTGAGACCATGAGTTGATGCCTTCGTTGGATCAACCTGCACATTAATCAATGGTGCAGCATCGGTTAAATTACTGCTCACGTTTGCAGTATTTGGCACTTGTGAAACGGCTGTCAGTACCTGTTGCGATGCTTGACGTAGTGTTGCATCATCAGAAGCTTGTACATTGACACTAATACCCGAACTACTTGGGCCACCCTGACTGACCGCGAGCTTCAACGTGCCAACATCAGCCAGTGCATTTATGTTCTTTTGAACGTCCTGCTGAATCGCATTTTGATCTGCGTCCGAGTCCGTTGTCACTGAGAAATTGGCAACGTTGCCAGTTCCAGAGGAACCGAAGATGGCAGAAAAGCCTGAACCGCCGCCTACCGTGACCTGATAAAACTGCACATGCTTTGTAGTAGACAGCACAGTTTCGATCTTCCTTGCAGCATCATTTGTTTTGCTCAAACTGGTTCCAACGGGGAGTGTCTGACTGATAGTAAAGGTATTCTGCTGAGATGCACTGAAAAAATTTGTTCCCAATAGTGGTACTAATGAGACTGAGCCAGCGAAGAGCAAGAACGCCACAAGCAACGTAATTGCCTTATGCCCTGTCACCCAGCGTAGCATCGGAATGTAAGCACGTTCCAGAGGACCAACACGCTCATGTCCATTTTGCTGCGCAACTTTTGTGGCTACATTCTTCGGTGCTTTGAGGAACCAGTAAGCGAGTACGGGAATGATTGTTAGAGCCACAAACAGTGAAGCAAGGAGGGCGACTGTGACGGTGACAGCAAAGGGACTAAACAACTCGCCCACAATACCGCCAACGAAGGCAATAGGAAGGAAAACAGCTACTGTTGTGAGAGTAGAGGCTGTTACTGCGCCTGCGACCTCTTTTACCGCAGCAGGTATGGCGACACTCTTCTCTTCTCCATTGCTCATGTGTCGATAGATGTTTTCTAACACCACAATCGAGTCATCAACCACACGTCCGATAGCGATGGTTAAGCCACCAAGTGTAAACAGGTTGAGCGTGTAGTTACCCACCCATAAGCCGATGAGCGCAATCACGATAGACAGAGGAATAGAGATTGCGGTTACAAGCGTGGAGCGAACAGAGAACAGAAAGACCAGAATGACCAGAATAGCGAAGACAGCACCAATCAGTGCTTCACGCACAAGACTGTTGACAGCACTCGTAATAGATGGTGCCTGATCAGAAACAACAGTGATTTTCGCGCCATTGCCAAGTTTGTTCTCCAATGAGGAAATCTGCTTCTGAACAGCTTGTGAAATCGACACTGTGTTGCCGCTGGACGATTTGGTAATCGAGATGCCTAAACTATCCTTACCGTTCGTGCGTGTGAGCGTGGTAGAAGGCGCAAGGTCTTGTTTCACTGTTGCTACATCACTCAACTTGACAGGTGTTGAAGTCGTAGGACAGCTTGCACTTTGCTGTGATGCGCTTGGAACTTGTGCACTACCAGCACCAGTTTGTGAAGCACCTGGAAACTGACCAGTGCCACCTGATCCGCCTGGGAATTGACCAGTCCCGCCTGCTCCTGCACCTGTTGCACCAGCACCAGCACCAGCCGCACCAGTACCGGTGGCTGCTCCTGCTGTTGGACAGTTGGCAGATGGCGTGACGTGCTGCCCAACGACAAGATTTTTCATGTCGTCAATGGAACCAAAGGTATTGCCAACCTTGATTGAGAAGGTCTGTCCATTGCTGGAA
>CAZZVE010000015.1:22594-37222 GCA_964657325.1 uncultured Ktedonobacterales bacterium | reverse complement strand
AATGGAACCAAAGGTATTGCCAACCTTGATTGAGAAGGTCTGTCCATTGCTGGAAAGTTCTCCAGCAGGTAGAGTGCTATTATTCGCTTGTAATGCACCCTGAATCTGAGTAGCACTCAGTCCTTGATTTTTCACCTTCGTCAGGTCCAGTGCCACGGTCACGATTTGCGTTTGCACACCTGTCAGGTTCACATTCGCAACACCATCAATACCTTGTAAAACAGGAACGACGTTGTTTTTTAAGTTTGTTGCAAGCGTCGGTGTATCCTGTGAAGAGGTTACGGCTAGTTGCACAATAGGCTGGTCGTTGATGTTGAATGTTTGCACCTGTGGCGTCACATTCGTAGGAAGCGTTGACTGAATTCTGTTTATCTGTTGCGTCAACGTCTGACTTGCCTTGTCAAGGTCTGTGCCAAAGTTGTATGACACAAGAATAACGGCGGCACCTTCATTAGAATATGAAGTAACCGATTGAATACCTTGAATACCCTGAATGCTTTGCTCCAAAGGATTAGTGACATCCTTCTCGACGATTTCAGGGGATGCTCCTGGATAGGCCGCGATCACCGACACGGCGGGAAACTCAAGCGAGGGGTAGAGTTCCTGCTTGAGTGACGGTATGATAAGTGCGCCAAACAAAAGAATGGCGATTGTTGCAAGCGCAATAATACTTTTATTAGCGAGACTCAGCCTCGCAAGATATGACATAGAATAGGTCCTCTCTTTATGGTCCGACAAACTGCTCTCTTCTCAACAAACACGTGTTAGCGTAATTGCGCTGAAATATTTAGCAGCTTATGTATAGCTTACAGAACTTATCAAATGATGTCGTCAGGGAAATCCCTGATGTTATCTTTCTCGAAAAAACATATAGTGGTGATATACAATAAGGGGATGAATGGAAATAAGCTAGAGCATCTAGCAATAAGACGCAGGTAAACGCATATGCAGATAGCAGTTATAGGTCAAAAAAGCTTCAATAGCGAAACGATGAAACGCTTACTGATTATTGGGGTAGGCTTGGCAGTACAGGTTGCAGTAATTGTTTTCCTTTTGATAAGCTTGCAAAAGCCTGCTCCACGTAGTGTCACATTTACAGCAGTTCCCGGCGACCCAACGGCTTGCCGTATTGTAAAGTTCGAGCCGTTTACTGAAGCGTGGTTAAAAGGGTTTCGGCAAGGCTCTATCGTTCATGCGGTACACAATCCAGCACAAGTGCTGAATTGTGCCACCCTAACCGGTTCATTACGTGTGTCCTCAAAATCGCTGGAAGAAGGTCCAACAGGATCCGAGTACCTTTTACATGTCAGTCCAACGTTTCCACCCGCTGATTTTACCACGATAGCATTAATAAGCATACTCACACTTATTTTTGATGCCGCGGGCATAGCTATCTTTATCCGTGCGCAAGATCGACCTACGGCACGCGTCACCTATGCCTTGTTTTACACAACTTCACTTATGTTTAGCGTGTTCATTGCCTACGGCTACGATTATCTTTGGATTAATATACTGACATTATTTTTAACAATGCTGATACGCGGGCTTTCGACAACCTTTGTCTGCTTATTTCCTCGTCCCGTAAATTGGCAGGATGGACGACAACGCGCACGCTTACTTCCGTATCTTCCTTTCGCTATCGCCCTGCTCATTATTCTCTGTTCGCCACTTGTGCTTATTTTGCCATTACCACAAGCTCATGGTCTATTTATTGTTGCCTTTATTTATAATCTAGTTTGTTTAATTGTTGTGGTATGGGTCTTGTTTTGGGGATTACGCAATGTAAGCAGAAACGAACGGCAACTTGCTCGCATGATTGTTGTGGGAGTCGTTTTTTTACTTTCTCCCTTAGCGCTCGCTCTTAACATCATACAGTTTGACAACACTACTCAAATTAGTCTCGCTCGACTCATCGTATTTCCGCTTTTTGTCTTACCTATTGTTTGTGACTACGCATTGTTTCGTCATCAACTGCTTGGCACAACCAGTCTGATTAGTCGGCGCGTAATACGTGTATTACTCTGGCTCTTGCTTGCCAGTCTTTTTGTGTTTCCGAGTATTATCTTGCTGCATTCAGTAAGGGACATTGGCATTCCTCAGGGAGAGGTTCGTGATTATATCTTTGCAGGGATATTGGTCGTAAGTTTGTTGCTTTTTCCATTGATCTGGGGAAAAGTGCGTGATGTGGGCGATCAAGTTCTCTACCACGATTTTTATCAGTACAACCGCTCGTTACGAGAACTCAGTGCGGCCCTGACACGCTTACAAGGACTCGATCAAATTTGCTCTTTTATCCTGCCGCGCCTGACGACACTTTTGAATGCATCCGATACAGCATTACTTGTACGCACCATGCGACAAGAAAACCTTGCCACAACCACATCAGGAAATTCACAAGACGTATTCCCTTCCTGGTCGCTCTATCGTCAGCCAACTACTTCCGCCTCGCTGACAAAAGAGCGACTGATAGGTGTAGCACAACTTGCCTTAACGCATCTACAACAGCCAACCCAGGAACCGCTTATACTCGATAATATTCTGCTCCTGGGTTTATATGATGGAGAAATGCTCAACGGCTTCCTGTGCTTAGGTCCCAAGAAAAACATTGAACCATATGACCGACAAGATATGAGCTTTCTCGCAACACTCGTTGCTCAACTCTCTGTTCTCGTGGTGAACAACCGTTATCTTTCACAAGCACAGGCTGATGCACAAAAACTTAGCGCGCTCAATCATCGTGTTGTCTCCGCACAAGAAGACGAGCGTAAGCATCTTGCATTGGAATTGCACGATGAAGCATTACAACAAGCTATGCTCCTTGTGCGTCAACTTTCTGATGCAGGGACGATGACAGAGGTTGCCGAAGCTATGCCGCTCGCACGTTCTCTTGTTACCAGTTTACGTCAAACATGCTTAGAGCTACGCCCTCCTTTATTGGATGAGCTAGGATTGGAAGAGGCATTGCACTGGTTAGCTCAAGACACAGGAAAACGAGGAAAACTGCACATCACGGTATCATGTAAGGGGCTACGTGGCAAACGTCTATCGGCTTCTGTCGAGTTAGCACTCTACCGCGTGGCACAAGAAGCACTCACCAACGTAGTGAAACATGCGAATGCTCACACGGTAGCGATACGTTTGCACCAACGCCCATGCGGAGAAAGTTCATTACTTATTTGTGATGATGGTCGAGGTTTTCAAAGACAGTCAATACAAGCAGAGCACTTTGGACTTGCAAGCATGCATGAGCGCATGGTGGCTATCGGAGGACGGATGCACGTTCGCACAAATCCTGGGCGCGGCGTCGCAATTCGTGTAACTTACGCCCAACCCGGCGAGATAGCCGTCATAGCACAAGAAGAGCGGCAGGAAGCAGTACGATGAGGAGCAATACCGTGTTTCATTCAAGAGAAGATACAATTACCGTGTTTCTGGTTGACGATCATACGATGATGCGAGAGGGCACCCGGCGACTGTTAGAAGAGGATGTATCGTTAAAAGTCATCGGAGAAGCTCAGGATGGAAAAACAGCGATTGAGTTGTGTAAGGACATACATCCCGATGTCGTCGTACTAGATATTTCGATGAGGGGTATGCACGGTTTTGGTGTTGCCTCTGCCCTACTTTCTGCACCGCAACCACCCGCCATTCTCGTTCTCACAGCATATGATCAGGTAGCGTATGTGCGAGCAATGCTGAAATTGGGAGCAAAAGGGTATTGGCTAAAAAGTGCGCGGGGCAGTGATATTCGGCAAGCCGTCCACGATGTTGCCGAGGGACGACAGAGTTTCGCACCAGAGATACATCGCCTGCTTGAAGACGATAAAGATACCGTTCCAGTGCTCGTCGAACCACTCACCACCCGCGAGCTTGAGGTATTGCATCTGATTGTGCAGGGAGTACGAAATAACGAGATCGCGCAACAACTCTTTATTTCCGTCAAAACCGTCGAGACTCATTTGACAAGCTTATATGGAAAACTTGGGGTACAATCAAGAGCAGAAGTTATTGCACTCGCCCAACGTCAAGGGCTGCTTTTGGAAGAAGGAACCTGATGCAAGAAATACAGCACACCGTTTTAGACCCCGCTACTCACGTCGGTCTTGTTACGATAGCAGTGTCCTCGCTTGAACACTCTCTACGTTACTATCAAAACGGACTCGGCTTTGCTATCAAAGAGCAAAGGGAAGGACTTGTACTGCTTGGTGCAGCTACAGGTTTACCAATACTCGCACTCGTTGAGCAGCCAAACGCACAACCTCAGCCAGCACGTACAACAGGTCTTTATCATTTTGCCATTCTCCTACCAAGTCGAAAAGACCTGGGACGTTTTCTCTCTCACATTATAGAAAGTCGCACGCCTCTGGGTGGCTATGCCGATCATTTGGTAAGTGAGGCTCTCTATCTCTCGGATCCAGATGGAAACGGTATTGAGGTCTATCATGATCGTCCACGCTCCACCTGGACATGGCACAATGGACATGTTGACATGGTTTCCGACCCAATTGACCTCGAAGCATTGGTGGCAGAGGGACGGCAAGACAATTCTGCATGGAACGGTCTACCAGCACATACCACGCTTGGTCATATACATTTGCGCGCTGGCAATATACCCCAAGGTGTGCAGTTTTACCATGATGTCCTCGGCTTCGATATAGTGCAACAGATGCCGAGTGCGCTCTTTGTGTCTGCCGGTGGCTATCACCATCACATCGGTATGAATATATGGGAGAGCCGCAATGGTCCTCAACCTCCACACAACGCTGTGGGTTTACGTTTTTTCACTATTCAACTTCCAGATGCAGCCGCACTAACAAATGTTGTAGCACGTCTGCAAGCAGCAAGCATGCCTGTCGAGCAGCTTGAGGTGGGAATTATTCTTCACGATCCGTGGGGCAACAAGCTTTTGCTTACGACGCATGATATTACTTCTGTTGAGACAATCCAGAATGTCATACAAGCATAGAAGACGTATAAGCAACTTGTAAAGTCTATTCCTGCAACAGATCCGAGGGTGAATTGTTTTACTGAACATGGTCTATTTACAACCATTTCTCAACCATTCTCACACTCATAACCTCATAAATTTAGGGTACATTTCTGTCATCTACACTTTCTCATTACTAGAAAAAGTGATGAGAGATGATGTATTGCGCCCATTTTTAGAGCATCCATGAAAGAGAGACTGTTGCATGTCTAGTCTTACACACGGCAGAAAATCCTTTGTGTTTCTTCTGTTAGCCTGTCTTGTTGTTACTCTCGCTCTGTTAAGTTCTCAATTGACTACGACTCACGCTGCAAGTCCGCACACACATGGACACACGACTCCCACGCCATCGAGCGATTGGTCTCAATTCAGCTTCAACTCTTCTCGCTACAATCCAAATGAGCATACAATCAGCACAACAAACGTCTCCAAGTTAGCCCCTTCGTGGTCTATTCTAATAGGTGCAAATTGTGCTTCCCCTGCTGTCGTGAATGGCATTGTTTATACCTCGCCGAACGGCTCTTACAATGCTTCAGTTATCGCTCTCAATGAAAAAACAGGCAAGAAACTTTGGACTGTTTCTCCAAGCGATTTAAGGCTCTGCTCTTCGCCCTCGGTTGCCAATAACATTGTCTACGTTAGCTCCGGTGCCCTCTATGCATTAAACGCACAAACGGGTGCAAAAATTTGGTCGAACAACACGTTTAATACCGCCACCTCTGCGAATGTCACCAATGGCATTGTGTATGTTGCAACACAGTTTAATAAGGTTGTTGCACTCGATGCGAAGACTGGAAAAGTACTTTGGACGACGACCACATCCTTTCGTGGGTACATTAACGCTATCTCGCTCACAGTTGCGAATGGGCTTGTGTATGTTGGTGCTTACGATAACACACTCTACGCCTTTAACGCGATGACAGGAAAAACTGTTTGGACTAGTGGTACAAGCAACTTCGTCCACTCGGTCCCCGTTGTTGCTGATGGACTTGTGTTTATCGCTCCTGGTGGTCAAGAAATAGATGCATTTAATGCGATGACAGGGACAGAGGTATGGTCAACGCATATCAAATTCTCGACGTTCGGCTCACCAGCAGTTGCATATGGGCTTGTCTATATCACAAGTGGAGACAATAAACTGGCTGCTTATGACGAGAAGACTGGCAAGATGATGTGGCAGTCAACGTTCAGTTGCAACGAATTCACAAATTCGCCTGCAGTCGCCAACGGAGTTGTGTACATTGGGACGGAATATACAAGTGGTTTGACTGCGTATAACGCGAAGACGGGCAAACAACTGTTCCTGTATTCTAATAGCACTCAAGGTGGTCAAGAAACAGGTTCACCTACCGTTGCTAATGGAACTGTGTATATCACAACCGAATATGGTTACTTGGACCAGTTCCACCTATCGTAGTAGTATTGGCTTTACCATGATTACCTCACTTTTTTAGCATAGACTTAATTAGCTTAGGATTGCTGTCTCTTGTGGATTCACGCTTCCCACGTACGCGCATTCTTTATATAAAGGACACTTGTTGCATTCTGGTCTCTGGGCATGGCATATCTGGCGGCCATGACGAATAAGGTTGACATGAAGTGCGTATACCCAATCAGGTGGGGCAACATCTGCAAAATATTCATGAGCCTTATCCGCATTGACGTTTGAACGCAATAAACCTAATCGTTTACTAACGCGTAGAACATGCGTATCGACTGGCATGACAGGGAGGTTCATATCAAACATCAGCACGCAAGAGGCCGTTTTTGGTCCCACACCTGGAATACTGCGGAGATAGCGCAATGCCTCTTCCGGTGTACGTTTTACCAGCTCATCATAAAGATATTCTGCAAGTGATTTTGTACCATCCTGCGTCTGTTGCTCTTCGGTCAACGTAAATAGTGCATCTTGAATGCGTGGTGCTTTAATATTAGCCAACCCTCCTGAGCGAATCGCGGTTGCCACATCTTGAGTTGGAGCATCACGTACCTCTTCCCAGGTAGGAAACGTAGTGACAAGCTGTTGATATGCGCGCCCTGAGTTGATATCAGAGGTATGCTGGGAAAGGATAGTGCCAACCAGACCACCAAGTGGATCATAATCAGGGCTGTTTTTCGGTTTGCCATAGGCGGCGATGAGTAGTTCGTAGACACGTGCTAAATGATCAGATGGAGTCATAAATGTTATTATTCTCTTTTCTTATTGTTTATAATACAAGACGGAAATGCTGTCGCCAATGGGTATGAGATACTCCATTTTACCTAGTGTTGTAAAGTTATCAAAAGACAGTTTCCTTTTTCAAAAAGATTTCAAGTACTTAGCATAAGACAGTAAAATAACGAACTAAATTTGAATTTGACTTCTATGTTCTGATACAGTATACTCTACCAAGTTAGAACAAATTCACCCACAGGAGAACGCAGTTGTAAGCATGAACACCTTTGACAGGCAATAAAAAGAGGACCCTTCTCTACTATTGCGTGTGGTGTCCATGGTACACATGCGGGATTTATCAACTTCCATTTCTTCTCATCGAGCTACCTCATGCCGCATTTCTCTCACCACTCCATTCTACACACAAAGAGAAGAGAAATACTTGGACGCCTGTCGCTACATTCCTAACAAATCCATTTTCTTAGTTATTAGCGTAAGCGAGGTGTTTATGATTCTATCTATCAGGAATCTTTCAAAATCGTATGGTATAGTCATTGTGCTCAACAACATTTCCTGCATAATTAATAATAAAGACCGTGTAGGACTTGTTGGCTCTAACGGCGTTGGCAAATCTACGTTGCTACGTATCCTTATGGGACAAGAAGAGGCTAGTGCAGGAACTATTACTTATGCACCTTCTGTTGAGGTTGGTTATCTCCCACAAACAACTCCTGATTTCTATGGTCGGACTATTCAAGACCTGATTTTAGAGTCTGTTGGAAATTTGCGTGCCCTTGAAGAGCGCATGCACACACTAGAAGCGGCGATGGCACTAGCAACTGAAGAACAACTACAGAGCCTCTTGGAAGAGTACAACGCTGTCTCTACACAATTCCAAGATCGAGGTGGATACGATATTGACTATAAGATAGATGTAATTATGGAAGGGTTACAGCTTACCTACTTGCCACGTAGCCAGGAAATGCATACGCTTTCCGGTGGTGAGAAGGAGCGCGTAGGACTAGCAACATTGCTCCTGCGTTCACCAGATTTGCTTCTACTAGACGAGCCGACAAATCACCTTGATGTTAGGAGCCTTGAATGGTTAGAGACGTACCTTCACACCTATAGCGGAGCTACACTGATCGTTTCGCACGACAGACAATTCCTCAATAGAGCGGTTACATCCATTTTTGAGATTGATGAGTACGAACATAGCCTCAAAAAATATGAAGGGAACTACGACGCATATGTTCAAGCTCGAAGCGATGCTAGACGCAAATGGGAGGAAGAGTACGAACGCCAGCAAGAGGAGATAAAGGAGCTACGTAAACGTGTGAAAGACGGTGCACGCAATGTCGGTCATAGCTCGCGCGCATCAAGGGATAATGATAAGTATGCAGTATACTTTTTTGATCAGCAGAAGCAGCAGGCCATCTCGCGTAACGTACGAGCGGCAGAGGAGCAACTCAAACGCCTTGAGGCAGACCCTATTCCTAAACCACCTGAATTGTTACATGTGAGTTCACACTTCGACACGGACGAATTACTATCACAAGAAGTTATTCAGTTTTCGCATCTTAGCAAAAGCTTCGGGAAACGTCATATTCTCACTGATCTCAATGGAACAATTGGAGGAAAGGCACGTATCCTGCTTACTGGTCCAAACGGTGCTGGTAAAACAACGTTATTCAAGCTTATTATGGGGATTGAGGTGCCTGATGAAGGCGTAGTCAATGTCGTCTCAAGTGCTAGAATAGGTTATCTTGCACAAGACCCAGAAGCACTGGACTTAAGTAAGACGGTGATTGAAGCGTACAAGTACGGACAAATAGGTTATGAAGGAGAATTTGTTGGAAGACTTCTAGGCTATGGTCTGTTTCGACTTGAAGATATGCACAAAAAAGTGGGACAATTAAGTATCGGGCAACGACGCAAGTTAGAGATTGCGCGTTTGATGGCAGAGCGTCCTACAGTGCTACTTCTGGATGAGCCGACAAACTATATTAGCCTGGATGTTTTAGAGGCGTTCGAGGCGGCAATACTGGCATTTCCAGGTCCAGTACTTGTCATTTCACATGATCGTTGGTTCATCGAACGCTTTGGCGGCAAACAGTGGGAACTGCTCGCAGGCTCACTGGTACAGTATGAGTAATTCTTGGTATAGAAACCATGAAATAGCAGGAGTATTTTTACTATGTATCTACCAGAACTACGCGCTGAACTTGTGCGTTATGCCAGGAAAATGTACGACGGTCAACTCGTGCAGGCCACACAAGGCAATGTGAGTGTGCGCGATTCACAAAGCGGCCTGATCTGTATTACTCCTAGTGGTGCTGATTATCAACTCTTGACGGCAGAAGACATTGTTGTCGTTGACGAGCATGGAACAGTGGTTGAAGGAAAATGGCATCCATCGGTAGAAACGCCTCTGCATACACTGCTTTTGCAACGTCGGCGTGATATTCACTGCGTTATGCATACGCACTCACCGTATGCAACCGCGTTTGGAGTTATTCATCAACCGCTTCCAATGTTCCTTGCTGAGTCCGCGCTTTGCCTCGGTGGTGAAGTGCCAGTCACACCGTATATGATGTCTGGCACTCTAGAATTCGCGGCCTACATCGCGGAACAGTTAGGGGATCGTCCCGCGCTCATTTGGGGTAATCATGGTGCAATGGTGGTTGGACTCAATCTCGCACTGACCTATTCCATCGCTCATGCTCTGGAGGATTGCGCGAAAATCTATGCCATCGCAAAACAACTTGGCACTCCTGTTGCCTTACCACCAGGTGAAATCGAGAAACTGCACACATTCTGGAAACAGAGTTACGGGCAAAAAGCATTGTAGTTATTTCCCCATTTATCAACATAAGGAGAAATTCATTGACACTTATTGACTTACGTAGCGATACGGTTACACTTCCAACACCTGCCATGCGCGAGGCGATGTACCGCGCCGAAGTTGGAGACGATGTATATGGTGAAGACCCGACAATCAATCGTTTACAGGAACTAGCCGCCGAGCGCACAGGCAAAGAGGCAGCACTCTTCGTCCCAACTGGCACAATGGGTAATGCGATTGCCGCACTGACACATGCTGGACGCGGACGGGCAGTTCTTGTCGGTGACGAGTCGCATATCTACCATTATGAGGCAGGTGGGCCTTCTACACTTGGTGGATCGCCACTATGGGTTATCCCAAACAACGCCGATGGCACTCTCGACCTTGAAAAAGTACAAGCGGGAATTGCAGATGAAAGTGACGAACATGTAGCTGCAACAGCCCTGCTCTGTCTTGAAAATACACATAATCGTTGTGGTGGCAAAGTCCTGACGATAGCGCAAACACAAACGGTGGCAGCACTCGCACATGCGCACGGTGTTTCTGTACACGTCGATGGCGCACGTATTTTTAATGCAGCGATTGCGTTACATACTTCCGTAAGCTCATTAGTACAAGACGTAGACTCACTTATGTTTTGCCTTTCTAAAGGACTGAGCGCGCCCGTTGGCTCCATGATTGTAGGAAATAAAGAGTTCATTCGTCGCGCACATCGCACAAGAAAACTTCTCGGTGGTGGTATGCGGCAAGCAGGAATTATCGCGGCGGCAGGTATCGTTGCCCTAGAGCAAATGGTGGATCGGCTTGCAGAGGATCACGAGCATGCTAAACACTTGGCGCAAGGACTTGCAGACTATCCACAAATAGCGATTGACGCGGATTCGGTGGTCACAGATATTGTCATGTTCAGTTTACACAACACCGATAATCGGCCTGTAACATCTAATGAGACCGAAGAATTCTTGAGCCGAGCACAACAACACGGCGTACTGATGGGCCAAATGGGAGGCGGCAAAATTCGTGCGGTGACACACTATGGCATAGAGCAACAGCACATCACAACGGCATTGACAGAAATACGTCGAGTGCTCGTTGAGATGCATCTTTCATGACTTTCGATAGAGCGTATTGGCATTTAATGTGACTTAGTACAGGTACACATGTCTCCTTATATGGACTATAATTAAGGCATAAAAGCACGTATAGTGCCGTTCAATCTACGAAAGAAGGAAGCATATCATGAGTTACAGAAATCCGATGCGCTCTATCGCTGGCGGTCTTTCTGGTGCGATTGTGTTACTTGGTCTAGCACTCTCGTTTGCTTTTGGAGGCTTTAATCTTGTCATCTTTTTTATTGCGTTAGCCTTTGCAGTCCTCATTGGTTCGTTTAGCTCACTTAATCCAAGGGGCGTTTCTGGTGGCTTGATTGGTGCAATGTGGATGATAATGCTTGCATTATTCTTCGCTACCGGAAGCTGGCTCTGGTTTTTGGTGGGCGCGGCTCTCTCTGCTATCATCAGCACGTTCATTCGACCTCTTACAGCTTTTTTGCTTGGTCTGGGTATCTTTGGACTTGCATCAACGAACCAGCAACCGCAACAACCTTATTATTCACCTACTTCTAATCAGCAACCATATCCATCACAACCACAACAATATCAACAAGGATATCAGCCAACTCCACAAGCAGAGAGCTATCAGGAAGGTGGACAACAATACTCTTATCCAGGACAACAACAACCACCTCAACAACAATATGAACAGCCACAAGCACAGTACCCACAGGAAATGCCACCACAACAATAATAACTCATAGCATTGTTGTCAATGCTTGTAACATCTATCCTCGTACAATCAAGCATTTGACACCCAACCACAACAAAAGATACTATCAGGTAGGACACAATGTATGTCCTACCTGATTTCTTATTTCTTTCTTCAGATGAGGAGTTTGTGAAATGGCACTGAAAGACTTCAATGGCGCGGTTGCAGTGGTTACAGGTGGAGCAAGCGGTATCGGATTAGCAACAGCACGTGCTTTATATGCTCAAGGGGCGCACATTGTACTAGCGGATATCAATAGCGAGGGGCTGACGCAGGCTATAGAGCAGGTACGTCAACATGCACCAACAGCAACAGGCAAAGTTCTAGGTGTACCAACTGATGTAACACAAGTGTCACAAGTCGAGGCACTTATGCAGCAAGCGCACAATGTTGATGGACATATCGACCTTGTTGTTACGAGTGCGGGTATTGGGCGCGGTGGCCCAATTGATCTTTTCAGTTCCGAAGACATGCAAGTCATGATGAACATTAACTTCATGGGCACATATAACTGCACGAGAGCAGCACTACCCGCTATGCGTAGTCAGCAACATGGTCACTTCGTCTTTCTAAGTTCGGTTGCGGGCAAGATTTGTGCCCCCTTGCTTACAGGGTATGTGGCGACAAAGTGGGCCATACGTGGCTTTTCCTCTGCCTTACGCGCCGAGTTGTATGATACAGGAATTGATGTCACTACCGTCTATCCTGCTTGGGTTGAGACGCCGATGATTCAGCAAGAGCAAGATGCGATGCAACTATTAAACATCGTCGCCATGCTTACACCCGATCAGGTTGCAGGTGAAATACTACAGGCGGTACAGGAAGGTCGTCATGATCTCACGCTTGCTCCCAATCCAGATATCGCAGCAGTGCTTCACATGATGAAAGAAGATCAGGATAAAGCAGAAGAGGTTGTTGGGCAGTCATTTCGGCAGAACATTCAGAAGCTCTCGCAAACGCCATAACAGCATAACGAAAGGGCGATTGATGTGCAAAAACATGGCTACTTTGGCTCGGAAAGCATGACCTGGAAAATTGGTCAGGAGTCTATCTTGCTTTTAGGTGGGGCACGAGCTGTGTTGATGCAACTTGCCCATCCCCTCGTTGCGTTGGGAGTGAGTGAACATAGTAGCTACATGACGAAGCCATTTGAACGCACAGAGCATACGTTTCTCCTGGGACAGATGCTTACGTTCGGCACAACAGCTACCGCACAAAAGGCCGCTCGCACAATCAATCACCTTCACAAGCACGTCAAGGGTACGCTACCGATAGAAGCAGGTGCGTATACTCAAGACACAGCTTATAGCGCACGCGATCCTAAGCTACTGCTCTGGGTACATGCCACCCTCGCCGACACTATTCTCCGCACCTATCCACTCTTTGTTGGCCCCCTTACATATGAGGAGCAAAATCAGTATTACCAGGAATCCAAGACGATGGGATATCTATTGGGACTTACGCGTGCTGACATGCCCTCAACAGTCAATGACCTGTACGCATACGTCCATGATATGGTGTATAGCAATCAGTTAGCCGCCACGCCACAAGCAAGACAAATTATTCGTCAGGTCCTATACCCACCTATTCCAGATGTGTTTCGTCCAATACTACACTTCAACCTGCACATCACAAACGCACTTCTGCCTCAACCTGTGCGCGAGATATACGGCTTAGAATGGGACGCGAAACGCCAGAGAATGTTTGATATTGAGGCTAGAGGAATAAGAAGCACTTATCCACGTCTTCCCAATACCCTCCGCGTCTTTCCAATTACAAAAAAGATGATGAATCAACAGGAAAAAAGAGACAAAAATAAAAAGGAGAGACACTAGGCTTGGAATACATACCTATCGAGCGTGAGCATGACGCATTTCAACAACCTGTTTCGCTCGACTCCATCATGGCGATGTGTGTACGTGCCTTTGGACCGAGAACGCAGATTGCGTCTGTACAAGAGTTAAGCGGTGGTGGCTTTAACAACGTTTATTCAATCGCATTTCACAGGAACAAACGCGTTGTGTTGCGTGTTGGTCCTCGACAAGATGCGCGTATAAACTCGTATGAGCAAACGCTCATGCACAATGAACAACGTATGCAGCCCTATTTTGCACCAATAGCGCATTTTATGCCAAAGACGCTTATGGTCGATTTTACGCATCAAATTATTGACAGAGATTATCTATTTCAAACGTTTATGGAAGGTGAGCAATGGGCAAGTATACAGGACCAACTGACAGAGCATGACAAGTACATCCTTTGGGGCCAGTTGGGTGCTATTACAAAGCAAATTCATTCTGTGAAAGGTAATACTTTTGATTCATCGAATAGCACTTCTCAACCCTCTTCTTGGAGCGATAAAGTACTTGGGATGCTGCAACAGTGTATCAAAGATGTTGAAACCTATGACCTGGATGCAACAAGCATCAAAAATATTCTAGAAATTGCGCAGGCACACAAAGTATTTTTAGATGCAATTACTCAGCCACGCCTTCTACATGGGGACCTATGGACGGTAAACATATTGCTCAAACGCAGGAAAAGTGGCCCTCGTATTGGTGCCGTTTTAGACTCAGATAGAGGCTGGTGGGGCGACCCAACGGCAGATTGGACGATATTTCTGCTCAACTGGCATAAGCCTAAAGGTGCTGAGGTGTTTTGGAAACACTATGGTCAGATCGAGGAAGGATTAGCACCAGATTTCAGACAACTGGTGTATCAAGGTATCCACATAGGAGGTGCTGTTGTGGAGGGACAACGCTTAGGGCGCAAAGACACACTAAAGCGTGGATATAAGGACATCAAGAACATTGCAAC
>CAZZVE010000015.1:0-22494 GCA_964657325.1 uncultured Ktedonobacterales bacterium | reverse complement strand
CAAACCTCTTATACATAACAAGACTAAGAGGTTTGTAAAAGGTGAGTTTATTTCAAAAGTACTAATGTGATGCAACGTTTGTAATGAAGAATGCCATCACAATCAGCCAGCTAATCAGCAAGGCAATAAATACACGAATGACCATACTGGAAACAAAGATATTGCGGCGGCGCGGTGTATTTGTCTTTACTTGTGTAGCAGTAGTTACTCCATTTGTATACATAGCATAGTTCTCCATTTTTTCTCAGACTTCCTTGCTCATAGAGCAGATAAGGAGAGGAAATCTTCTCGTACCGTCTCATTAGATAAAACGAGAAATGGAGAACATGCTAACAACATATTACCTTTTGGGTACTCTTTTACGACATTCATCACATTCGCAGCTTGCACGTAACTTTTCGTAGGTGTAGATACCCGTCTTGTGTCCATCTTCCCAAACAGGAGTCAAACCATAACGTCCAACAGGTTGCATATTTACAAGTGTGGTCTCCTCGGTACTCAAGCTCTTTTTGCTCTGCAGCATTCCTGGTTGTCCCCCCTCGCCTGCACACCATGCACAGGGACAAGCCCACCGGAGTGTCTCCCAATCATGAATACTTTCATGATCGTCACTCCACGATAGAATAAGTTTGCGTTCTTCCTCCTCAAGTAAGAATGAGGTTGGCACTGGATGATCGTATTGGCTCATATATGCTATAATCCTTTGCTTAATACATACTCGTACACATAGAATTTCTTAAACTAGATAAGGAGGGTTTGGTGTTTGCTATAGTATGGTGTAACTCGCATACTTGTCTATACTAGACAACATATTGGACCAAGCTAATTCATCCCCTAGCTATCTCTCCCATATATCACCATATTTATATTTCGCATCGTTATTTCTTTGTGAACGGATGAAGGCATTACAAATGGCATCCTTTTCGCATGCATCGTTACTACCATTATTTTTGTCGCGTTGTAGACCGTAGACAGATATAGAAATATAGGAATATAGAGAACAGGATAGTATTATGTTAGGAACATTGTTGCTTGGAGGCATTATCGGCGTTATAGCTGCTATCGTAGCCTCATTCATCGCACTCAAACTCTATGGGCGTAACTTGCATAACACAGTCATTCAACAGCAGGGATGGGAGCGTGCGCAAGAAGCGCGTCAGCAACAATGGCAGAAACAACAAGAAAAGCGTTCAGTCACAATCGAGAAAAGTCTTTCTGTACATGTTGCAAATGTACAACAAGAGTGGCAAGCATGGGAACAGAAAGATTCCCTGCGTGAGCAAGAGCTTAGGCAACAGTACGAGGCACTCGCTATACGCGCCACACTAGAAAATGAAGTGGAACATCTTCCACACCTTGAAGAAGCTTCACTTCCCCCTGCCGAGAATCAACGTCGTCGCACTGCTGTATCCAGTGCGGTACCGGCACAACTACAGGGAGCAGACCTTGCAGGTCGTGACCTTTCACGACGCTATCTTGGGAGCGCAAATCTGCGTGGAGCAAAGCTTGGACATGCAAATCTCTTTATGACCGATCTCTCTGGAGCATGTCTTGCAGGTGCAGACCTCACAAATGCTGATCTCTCTGGTGCGAATCTGATGCATGCTGACCTTCGTGAAGCAACACTCATTGGGGCAAACGTTCTTGTCGCAGATATGAATAACGCTATTCTGCTCGGAACAAAGTTACAAAAAATAAGGAATTTGACAGTAGATCAAATTATAACAACTGTTTATGATAGCACAACACAATTTGATGAAGATAACGATATAACATTACCACGTATCCCTAGCATTCCTAAATCAGTCTTGTCCTCTCAATCAACAACTACTTCATATGACATTATTCGTGCACAAAGTCTTGACGCCATTTCCGAAATATCCCCAATAACAGAGTCAGAGCAACAATCTCCATTTTTGCCATTTCCTGACATGTTACCAAACACTCCATTTCCTATGGAAGATGATATCGTGAAGACCAACATTCCTACATGGGCACCATCTCCATCAAACGAGACATTGCGCATATTGGAAGAGCTTCATCTTCCATCACAAGAACGTAGACGTACTGAAAATTTTAGTGCGCAAGAAAAACGCGAGGGGCAACGTCAGGTACGTGCAAGCTAACATCTTTATCTATGTCGCCTCTGATAGAAAAACAAGACAGAACCACAAAGTAATGAGCCAAGAACAAATGCTGGCAATGTTACAAGCATGCGTTCTTGGACAATACGCTGTACAGATTTTGATGCTTCCTTCTCTTTTCTACGAGGGATATGAGAAAGAAACCAGGAAGCAAGTCCTTGCTGGCGCGTTATATAACTCCGTCCCTTCCATGCGACTGAATGACCAACGATTGTGTGTAGTAACGAATTAATCGCAATGGCAAGAAATGTAAGTGCCGCAAGTGGCATAAGAAGAGCGTAGCGCAATGCGATGCCAAAGTGCTTGAACCAGGGAAGTGCGCTCAGAACTTGCGCAATATACGCGAGTATTGCAATAAAAAACACTGTATATGATTTTTCTCGCCCTGCGTCAACGAATAACATTGCGACGGCTGAAGCTAATGTCGTACTTATCGCGGTCTGTATACCTGTTAATGGTGATTGATCCAGGTAAGGATAAATATTCTTCCCGAAGCCGTTTGCTATTTGTCGTAAACTGGTATACATTCGTACCGACGCAAGCCCTTCCCCACGACAGGCAAATGAAACAATACCCTTACGCTTCAAGCTCCTAGCGAACGCAGCATCATCAACGATACTACCAGCATTGGCTGCGTGTCCGTTCACCTGCTCATATGCATTCTGATGAATAAAAAAGTATTGTCCATTCGCAAGTGCAGGACCATCACTCTTATTGACCCGTGCATTCATTCCAATAAAATACTGTTGATATGCGAAAGGAAGCAACAAACGTTCCCAAAACGTTTCACATCGTTGTAGAGGAAACAATGACAAGGCGTTTATGTTATACATACTCGCAAAATGCATTGTCGAGCTGAGCGCAAACGAAGCAAGTTCTGTGTCGGCATCGACAAAAAGTAGCCAGGAATAGCGAGCCTGATGTGCACCCACCCAACAAGCGTAGTTTTTCCCTGTCCATCCCTCTAGTGGTCCATCTATAGAGACAAGGCGTACATCATCGTCAGCATATTCTCGCACTTTAGCTACTGTATTGTCGGTTGAGGCATCATCAACAACGATCACTTCATATTGTGGATAGTTTTGGCGTACTAGCGAGGCTAACAAACGTGGTATATTTGCCTCTTCGTTACGCGCAGGTACAATAATTGAGATACCTGGAAAATCTTCCTCACCTGTCATTTCATCCATCGTAATAGGGACTATTTCTGGAAGGGTTTGATAATTTCGCATTGCTCGTACGCTGCTATAAATTTGTCCTGCTAATACAAAAAAAGGCCATATTCTGGACGCACTTTTCTTACTCACTATTATTTTATAC
Source organism: uncultured Ktedonobacterales bacterium (assembly GCA_964657325.1). GTDB lineage: Bacteria > Chloroflexota > Ktedonobacteria > Ktedonobacterales > Ktedonobacteraceae > JBBQVS01. The sequence continues at coordinate 19,030 of CAZZVE010000015.1, read as the reverse complement.
TTTCTCTCTAACCAGATTGTGACATCATCTATATCACGTCTTTGTGTATTCATTTGTGAACAATTATGACTTTTGCTTCTTACTATTAAGAGATACGAGATGGTATACTAACGGCAAATCAACAAATTTTTGTGAGGATGGGCTTCATGACAGACGAACAGCAACTGCCGTTAACCGGCAAAATCGCGTTGGTAACTGGAAGCGGGCAAGGTATAGGAAGAGCAATAGCACAGCGTCTAGCAAAGCTTGGAGCTGATGTTGTTGTGAATTATCGTAGCAATGCCGATGCTGCAACTGAAACCAAAGCAAGCGTAGAGGCGTTGGGAAGACGATGCACAAGTATACAGGCGGATGTACGCCAGGAAGAAGAGGTGTCGCGTCTTTTTGCAGAAGCAGCACAAACGCTTGGTCCAATCACGATTCTTGTAAACAATGCTGGCACAACACGAGACAAACTGATTCTCCAGATGTCGCTTGCAGACTTTGAACACGTACTAAGTAGCAACCTGCATTCTACATTTCTGTGTACAAAAGCTGCTCTACGTCCAATGATGAAAGCACGTTGGGGAAGAATTGTTAACGTTGCCTCTGTCGCGGGTTTACTAGGTCCTGGTGGACAAGCGAACTATGCAGCTTCAAAAGCGGGCGTTATTGCGTTGACATTGACAACCGCACGTGAGATGGCGAGCCGTAATATAACGGCGAATGCTGTTGCACCTGGCTATATTCCTACGGAACTTACCTCAACGCTGACAGAGCAACAGCAAAAGTTTCTTATTGCCGCCGCTCCTCTAGGCCGTCCCGGAACAACAGAAGAGGTAGCCGCTACAGTCGCCTTCCTCTGCTCACCTGATGCAGCCTATATTACAGGTCAGGTCATCAGTGTAGATGGTGGTGCTTCAATGCATATATAAAACATGCCATTCGCTCGCAGAAAGCAGCGAAACAAAACGTATACAAGCATGCTCTAATACATATCATACGTTCCCTCCTCATGGATGAAAAAGGCTAAAAAGATGAGTTTATTTGAAACAGACGAAACAAATCAGTTCACGTTCGAGGCTTTCGCGGCACATGACTTTTACACGCAAGTAAATCGTCTTCTCGTTCAACGCGCAATAGCGCATCTTGTCGCACATAGTTCAAAGGTTAAGACGACCACAAGCAGTGCTCCTCTAATTACGATTGTTGACATGGCCTGTGGAACAGGTGCTATTTCGCGGTTGATTGCTGAAGAAATGGCTCAACACCAGCTTCTTGCCAACACCTGCATTGTCGGTGTCGATCCATCTGCCGAGGCTCTTCGCCTTGCCAGCATCTCTATGCAAGCCGACTATCCAGAAGTTCAGACAAAGTTTCTGCAAGGAGATGTTAGCGATCTTCCTCGCGTGGTGCAAAATGCTGACGCAGCATTCTTTTGTAACGCAATTCATCTTGTACCAGATAAAAAAGATGCGTTTCAACATATGGCGGAGATATTGGCTCCAGGTGGTATCTTTGCCTGCAATAGTGCATTTTATCAAGGTGCCTACGTTGAAGGAACCGAGCGTTTTTATCGCCTCTGGACGCGTCGTGCTGTTGGCTGGCTCAAAAAAGAGCATCCAGAGGTGCACCTATCACGCGAGGCTAAAGCAACTGCTATGCAATGGCTGACACCAGAAGAGTATGTGGCAGCCCTACAACAAAGCGGATTTGGAGAGGTTGATATCTCGCGTAATAATGCTGATATGTCGCTTGATGCATGGCGCGATCTGGGAAAGTACTGGCTGTTCATAGAAGGCGCGTTGCCAGGAATACCTTTAGCTCTCGGCGCGGCAGCACTAGAAAATGCTGTATATCAGACAGGCCAGGAACTAGGCTTGACTGATATACCTCGTACATGGTTGCAACTTATTTCTACTAAGAATTCGTGAGTAGTGTAGCCATTTCGTGCGATACTTCGTATGATAGAATGAAGGGTATGCACTTCGCACACATAGTTCATCCTTTACATTCACTCGAGAACGGGAGAGTATCGCATGCAATGGGCGGTCGCTATAGCTGCGTTTCTCGCTTCGGCGGTTGAATTCGTCGAAGCCTTTACTATTGTCCTGGTTGTGGGAGTCACAATTAATTGGCGTAGCTCGCTTGCAGGTGCTTTTGCCGCGGCTGCTACGCTTGCACTTATTATCGCCACGTTTGGTGTCGCGCTTGTACAATTCGTACCTCTAAATGTCCTTCGGCTCGTCGTAGGTGTCATTCTTATTCTCTTTGGCTTAAAATGGCTCAAAAAGGCTATTTTACGTTATAGCGGTCTTAAAGCTTTGCACGATGAAGAAGCCATCTATGAAGAGACGCGAGCCGAACTTCGAGCAAGAGGTGAGAACATTACACCACGCTATGAGCCATTTGGCATAGCGATGTCTTATAAGGCGGTGTTGCTTGAAGGTCTTGAAGTTGCATTTATTGTTATCACTTTTGGTAGTAGCGTGGCATCAAGTGGAACTGCTCGATCACTAGGTATCACTTCCGCCGCAATTGGTGCTGCTATCGCAGGAATACTTGTGATCCTGCTGGGTGTATTGGTACGTGCTCCATTGAAACAAGTTCCCGAAAACACACTTAAGTTCGTTGTAGGTATCATGCTCACGTCGTTTGGTACCTTTTGGGCTGGCGAAGGCATCCGTATACCCACCAATGGTGTACATTTTGAATGGCCTCTCGCTGATGTGTTCATTCTTATTCTGGCGGCAATATACTTGCTTGCATCTTATGTGCTTGTACAGTGGCTGAAAAGCACCAAACAACGCCAAGCAACTCCAAGTAGTATAGAAGGAACACAGGCCATACAGGAAGAGGTGACATCATGAACGTGCTTAAGGCCATCTACAATTTTGTTGTCGGCGATATGATTATTCTGGTTGGTGTCCTACTAGTAGTTGTCGTCCTTGCGCTTATCAACAACGTTGATGCGTTCGAGTCGCTTCGCAGCGCGACTGGTGGCATTCTGATTACGGCTGTCCTGAGCGTTCTCGTAGCCACGCTGACACGCGAAGCACGTGGTAAACGGTAAGGTAAGAAACAAGAAAGAAAACGGGGAAGGCTTCACGTGTGAAGCCTTCCCCATTTTCTTTCTTGTTTCTTACCCTTCATAGCATACTTTTCTCGTCTATTATTCGTGTATGTAATAGTTGTCTATTACGAAATCAATACAAAATATATAGTCTTACGGCTATAAGAAATTCCATGGTATTAGAGGAGTAGTCTTTATGGCAACTGGGTTTATTGGACGTAACTGGAAGTTTCTAGCAACGTTAGCAGGTTTCGCAGTAGTGCGCGAACTGATACAGAGACGCAAATTTATTGAGTTACAAGGGAAGGTTGTTCTGATCACAGGAGGTTCACGCGGCTTTGGTTTAGCTATGGCAGAGGAGTTCGCACGAGAGGGTTCCAAGCTAGTCATTTGTTCGCGTGAGACTGACGAACTAGAACGAGCACAGACCAAACTCCGTGAGTTGAGTGCTGATGTTTTGACGATTGAATGCGATGTTACAAAACCAGAAGAGGCGCAGCAGTTGATTACGCAAGCAACTGCTCACTTTGGACATATTGATATTCTGGTAAATAACGCAGGCATTATCAGTGCAGGTCCCTTGAATACGCTCACACGAAGTGATTTTGAAGAGTCAATGAACATCATCTTCTGGGGAACATATAATACAACAATGGCGATGCTACCACAGATGCGAGCACGTGGGAATGGACGAATTGTCAATATTGCTTCGGTTGGCGGTAAGGTAAGTGTTCCTCATCTCCTCTCCTATGCAAGTGCAAAATTTGCCGTCGTTGCCTTGTCTGAAGGTCTGCATGCAGAGTTGGCGCAGGAAGGTATAGATGTTACCACTGTCGCCCCTGGACTTATGCGTACAGGCTCGCATGTGAATGCAATAGCTAAGGGCGACAAGAATAAAGAGGAATACACACTCTTTGCTTTGATCGACACTTTGCCCGGTTTCTCAATTAGCGTAGAGCGTGCAGCGAAGCAGGTTGTACGAGCGACAAAGCGCGGCGACACTGAACTCATCATCAGTGTACCAGCACAAATCCTTGCTCGCCTGTATGGAGCATTCCCAGGTGTGATAACGGATATTCTCACCATTTCCACCCGTTTCTTGCCTAAAGGTGCGGGGACCGCACGTCACACAGGCCGTGAAAGTGAAACACCTGTCTCTCAGTCATTCTTGACAACGTTAGGGCAAAAAGCAGCACAAGAGTATAACGAGTTGTAAACAGAGATGCTTATGTTGTAAGTAGCGAACATCCTAAGTCAAACATATGTTTCTTTCACTATTTGACTTAGGACGTTCGTAGCTTGTACATTAGAAGTTTACATAGCAATGATAGTACGCCTAAAAATATTTGACGTTGCATAACCAAACTGTTATTATTGAGCATAGACGGTGCTTTTTTGGTAACTTCGATGACAGGATAACAAAGATGCAAGAGGCACAAACTTGGCGAAAACTTTTAGGCACAATTATTAGTAATTCAAAGGAAAAACAACGTATCGCAGTTGAGCTGGGGGTAAAGGCCATTACACTGACACGATGGGTAACTGGCGAGTCAGATCCACGCCCACAAAACTTACGTCTTCTGCTCAGCGTACTTCCAGGACAACGCGAGCAATTTCTTGATTTAATTCGTAAAGAAGAGAGGTGGGAAGAATTTTCTGATATCATCAAGGATGATACATCTAAAGACATTCCCTCTGAATTCTATACCAGTGTATTTGTCGCGCGAGCATCAGCTACAGAAAATCTGCGCTACTGGTCTACTTGTCAACTTATTTTACAGCAAGCACTCAGGCAACTTGATCCTGATCGGCTAGGTATGGCGGTCTGGGTTGTACGGTGTATGCCACCCTCTGGCTTCTATCATAAGGTTCGTAGTCTACGCGAAAGCGTTGGCCTGGGTACGCCTCCATGGGGAGGGAACTTAGAGCAGAGAGCTATGTTCCTGGCGGCTGAGTCATTGGCCGGAAACGTTGTGACGCTTTGTCGCCCCGCGATCATTGAAAACCTGGATGAAGAACATAATTTGCTACCTGCCGCAAGGGTCGAATATGAAAAAAGTTGTGCTATCTATCCAATTCTTTACGCAGGTCGTATAGCGGGTGTGTTTCTGATTTCCAGTACTCAATACAATCACTTTTTGTCTCGTTCGAGAGGGACACTAGCACAAGCGTATGCTGATTTGCTCGCATTAGCATTTGAACCAGAGGATTTTTATGAGCCGGAAGATATTGCACTCTGTGTGCTTCCGTATCATGATGAGCAAAAAAAGTATTTTGCTCCATTCCGGCAACTGGTCAAAACTGCTATTAAAGAAGCGGCGCAAAACAATAGGCCGCTGAACACTATTGAGGCAGAGATGCAGGTATGGCAACAGTTAGAGGATGAGCTTATACAAGTTTCAGCTAATAAAGAGTAAAATGTATAGAATGGCATACAATGTTCGATGATTTTACAGACGGGATTGACCAACACTGGACACAAACATGCATTGGTGCAGGTATACTTGCTACTACCGATTCTGCTCTCCGTATGGGCTTTTCCTCTGTAACACAAGGACACTATAACGACGCGCAGATTGATGACTATGGAGGGCGTGTACGTGCTGCATTTCCTTGGAAGCCACCGCTGCGTATGATTGTACGTTCGCGCTCATCACATGAAGCAGCACTACCTGATAGCACAGGCGAGAGTCAAAATATCTTGCGTGGTACAGCAGGCTTCGGCTTTTGGAATTATCCTTTTTCTGTGCGTGGGGATATTCTGATGTTGCCAGAGTCAATTTGGTTTTTCTATGCCTCACCACCCTCGAATATGGCACTCGTCCCTGGTATTCCTGGTTGGGGCTGGAAAGCTCAAGTTGTCCATAGCATGCGTGCCGAGGCACTAGCCGCCGTCGTCCCCACAGCATTCACAACATTGTGGGGACGCGTGACAGGAAATACAAAGCCTGCATCGCGCTGGATGCAACGCCTGAGCGGTGCAAGTGAAGCCATACTGCCTGTTACAATGACCGAATGGCATACCTATGCACTTGAATGGCGAGAAAGCGCGGCAACATTCTGGGTTGATGATGCCCTCGTATTACATGTTCCTCAGCCTCCCACGCGACCACTTGGCTTTGTCGCGTGGCTCGACAACCAATACGCAGTGGCAACACCACGTGGTGTGCTGCGTTTTGGTACAGTTAACAGTGGTCCTCAATGGCTCGATATAGATAGTATCAGAATAGAGATGCTTTAACTTTTCAATCTTTACGCAAATCCATTCTCACAATCGTATGCTCAAGAGACCAAACGTCACAATACTATCATAGATATGTTGCTCAGATGCATTAACGCGATAAAGGAATACTAACAAAAAAAGAAGAGTGCCGATCTTGACACTCTTCCTACAGGAATTATTGGCAAGGAAAGCCAAGTACTTAGTTACCAGCAACGCCTCTCACAGAAGCACTGGCAGTAGTAGACTCGGTAAGTGCAGCTCGATTGCTCAATAACAAGTAGCCGAACCCTACCTTTGCACTTACATCAAGAATCATATAGAGGATTACCTCTACCTGAATATTGAGAAGCCCTGTTCCCTCAGTACCCAATAACCACACGATCGGGTAGCACGTCCAGAGTACTACAGTGAGAATAGCAAGATTACCAAACAGCTTACCAATTGCACCACCACGTCCGCGTGCTTCTCTAAGAAGACGGACTAGCACAAAGAGAATAAAGAAAAATGCAATCGTACTTGTAGCAAACCAGACGTACTTGTCGGCACCTGTTATGAAGCCTGCGATAAGTCCCGTAAGAATCATGTATACGTCAGCACCAAGTAGCACACCGACAAGGCCAAGCCGACCACGAACGCTTGGCAATGCTAGAAGAGCCAGATCCAGCAGCAGTAAAGGCGTTGTGAAAACCCAGTCGATATAGCGCGCAAAGAAGAAAATGTGACCACCTACATTAATGGAACCGTGACCAGTTGCCATCGCAAAATATGCAGAAGCAGCGATCAAAGGCACAAGAGAAGTAGCATAATAAAAATGCCTATTCTCTTCTGGATTGGTGTACGTTAAGTAAATGAACACGAGTAGTCCAATTGTCATCAGAGCAGTACCAATCCAAAGGACAGTTTGAACTGTTGCGTCAAGAGCCATATTGTTACCTCCTCAGGTAAGCCATATGAGAACATGTGAGACACTTTTCATTCATACCTCGACCTGCATAGTTATCTTGGAAAAGCAAAGAGTAGAACGCGTTTCATCTCTTCATACTTTTTTGTAAGAATACTTTTTCAGGCTGACAAGCACTTGACGTAGATGTGATTAGAAGTGAGTAGTTATCTATAACTACTATCTAAAACTTCTTATGTAACCGTTACATAAAAGTAACGGAAGTTCAAGAAATGTTTCTCAAACTTCCGTTATAATGAGATACCTTTTTTATTTCTCGGCGAGTGTTAGCACTTCGTCGATGATACCATATTCCTTGGCGTCGGCCGCGCTCATGAAAAAGTCACGGTCGGTATCACGTTTGATACGTTCAAGCGACTGACCAGTATGGTCATGGATAATGCCATTGAGGACATCACGCAGGTGCAGTATCTCTCGTGCATGAATATCAATATCTGTTGCCTGCCCACTCAACCCACCTTGCAATGGCTGGTGAATATGAATACGCGAGTGCGGCATAGAATATCGTTTCCCTTTATCACCTGCCATGAGTAAAATGGTCCCAAAGCTTGCAGCGTAGCCAACGCACGTAGTAGCTATAGGACATGGCAACACACGCATTGTGTCGTAGATGCCCATGCCGGCATAGACCGACCCACCAGGTGAGTTAATGTATAGGTTAATCTCACGAGTGCGGTCCTCTGCTGCTAAAAAGAGCAATTGAGCCACAATGAGACTTGCCATGCCATCTTCAACAGGGCCATTCACCATCACGATACGATCTTTTAAAAGACGTGAGAAAAGATCATAAGCTCGATCACCACGTCCGGTTGTTTCGACGACCGTAGGAACAAACAAGTTAGAAATCATAGAACACTCCTCCTATCCTTCCGTCTGACGCACAAAGTAGAAGTGCACAAGCGAACTAGCCGACTGATCGACGATGTTCACAAGTATCCAACCTTTGTTACCTAATTCATTTAACTGAGTTGTGTCGGGCAATGCTTGTTCGCGCGTATCAATTCCAAGCACATGATACTCCCAACGTGTTGGAGTTGGCTCAAATTTTTCGTAGACCATCGGTACATAAGACATTGAGCGTCCTTCTGGCTTTTCCGTCATACGAGGACGCGACGTTGTTGGTACAAACATGAAATTCTCCTTTGCTTTTTTCTCTTTTGTAGATTAACTTCTGAGATATCTCTTGCCTCCACTTGAATATAACATGCTATTGGCGTATACTCATAGAGGTAAGATATGCTGTTGGCATGTCTTTTATAGAGAGTATGCTGTTAGCATAGAAAGAGCGAAAATAGCTGTGGCGGACGAAGAGAAAACACTAGATTTACAGGAAATTATCGGGCGAGTGGTACGTCGAGAACGCCAGGAACGTCGTCTCACAATTAAGGAGTTAGGCGACAAGGCGGGTCTTTCGGAGATTTATGTTGGAGAGATCGAGCGGGGACAGAAGTATCCTTCCTCTAAAGTACTAGAGGCTCTTGCGAAAGCGTTGGAACTTGACATGGCAGAATTTTTAGAGCTAATGGCCGAAGAGATTCGCAACGACCGAGAACCGCAGTTGACCAATGCGATTGGCTTTGTCTTGCCAAGTACACCGAATCAACCGCGTCGTATGGTGGTGAAACGTATCGTCAACATGCTCAACGAAGGGGATGTGGAGAGCGTCGCCGATTTCAGCGCGTTCCTGCTCTCCAAACGTTTGCCCCATCAAGAATAGCCTACAAAGAGTGCCTTAGCTATAAGATAATGCCTTATAGTACGCCCTCCTCTGATCCATAATATGCGAGGGCAGTGAGAAACTGTGATGCTTCCTCGTGAATAGTTTTCCGTTGCGCGTCGTTGATGTGTCGCAAACCTAGCACACTTTGCCCTAAGCGTGGATTCGCTCGTAGTTCTGTCTCATTCTCTACTAAGAAATTCCAGTACAAGTAGTTATAGGGGCAAGCATTCGGGCCTGTACGTTGCTTAGGTGAATAACGGCAACCACTGCAGTAGTCACTCATTCTATTGATATAGTTTGCTGACGCAATGTACGGTTTTGTGGCTATTTTCCCTCCGTCTCCGTTCATGCCCATGCCAATTACATTCGGCAACACCACCCAATCATAGGCATCGAAGTAGCAGGCGAGAAACCATTCGGCAACAGCTGCTGGATCGACCCCAGCCAGCAGGCAAAAGTTACACACAATCATCAGTCGTTCGATATGATTGGAGTATCCACTCTCTAATACGCGGTTCGAGACGTGATTAATGCAGTTCATGTCCGTCTGACCATTCCAGAACATGAGCGGCATCGGTCGTTTAGCATGCCATGCGTTAGAGGTACGCAAATTTGGCATCTGTTGCCAGTATTGCCAGTACATAAACTCGCGCCATCCAATAACCTGCCGAATGAACCCTTCAACGGAATTGAGCGATGCAAGGCCCTGATGATAGGCGGCTTCAGCAGCATGCACCATATCTAGTGAATCTAGCAAGCCAATATTTACATACGGTGAAAGTTGCGAATGATAGAGTGCACTTTCTTTTGTACTCATGGCATCTTCATATGGCCCGAAGTCGTTGAGACGGAGCACAATAAAATCGTTCAATGCTTTTTGCGCACCTTCACGCGTCACCGCAAGATCAAACCCTTCCGCGCTACCAAGACCCTGCTTGGAGTCCGCGACCTGTTGCATTACCTTCCGCGTGATCGCATCTGGCTCAAATCCTGGTGGAGGTGGTACCTCAAACTGACCAGGTAGAGGCTCACGATTCATCTCGTCATAATTCCACTTGCCACCTATAGGTGTTCCGTCCTCCTCGATGAGTAGATGAAAATGCTTACGCATATCACGGTAGAATGTCTCCATGATATAGTGCTTTCCTGGTTGGGGACGTGGGTTTGGATTATATTGTTCAACTAGAAATTGTGTATTCGGCAACACCTGCACAGGCAGGTCTAGCAAGTGCGATAATTCTTGTTGCTGCATATGACGCGTATCATACTCACTCGCTGCCATCACAAACAATTGTACTGGTGCATGCTTCTTGATATGCTGTTGCAGCCCTGCGATAAAGCTCGGAGCTTGCACATAATCTACCGTATAGCCAGCAGTTTGTAATTCTTGCACGTAATGACGCATGGCACTCAGCAAAAGTACAATCTTCTTACGCTGGTATGGAAGTAGCCCGATCCGTTCTGTACTTTCGACAAGCACAACACGTACGTTCTTGCGTCCATACTTCTCTTCGGCTGCAACGAGAGCAGGATGGTTTTGTAATAGTTGATCGCCAAGTATCCACACGGACACGATATGATGAGGCATGTTTTCTTACTCTCTGTTAAGTACCCATGTTTTCGTTTTTCGTACCTGTAAGACGTTCACCGACTATAAAACGTGTCGTATTTGAAGGAAGAATAAGCTAGAGGAGAAGTGAGCCTATCATGACAAGCAGGACAACGCCGAGTACTATGTAGTCAATTCGCCCCAACGCTTTCTCGTAGAGGCGTGTTTGTTGTCCTTCGCTTTCGTAACCTCGCGCCTCTAGCGCGGTTGCGAGTTCAGATGCACGACGCAGTACTCCTTGTAGAAGTGGGACAAAGAGCATGGTCAAGCTTAGAAAACGTTCAGGAAATGTGCCGTGTGTGAGATCAGCCCCACGTGCCGCTTGCGCTTTCGTAAGTTGCTCGACCTCTTCAAAAAGCGTGGGGATAAAACGTAGCGCGAGAAGCGTCATGAGCGCGAAGTCATCGACAGGCAATTTTAACCGACGCAATGGAGCTAAAAGCATCGTTAACCCTTCAATAAGAGCGACAGGCGAAGTTGTCATCGTCAACAATAATGAGAAAGCGTAAAGTGTCAGCAGGACCACTGTGAAGCTTACAAAACTCCATACTCCACTATATGTGATTGGTATCGGTCCTACGAGCAGCTTTTGCGTCGATGGAGCATTCCGTATCACCCACCAAAAGAGTGTTGCGCTTCCCAAAAGCAGAACGAGCAAAATACGGATACCACGAAGCCAAACATTCCTCCATAGAGCGCGCAGAGGTGTCACACGAGCTAGTATTAGAAAACAGAGGAGAACGAGGACAAGTAGCAACGCGCTTTCACGAGCAATACCATACGGTATACCTAATGGTCCAAGTGCATATAGTACTTTATCACCGTCACCACTAAGCGAAAACAAGACAGTTAGTGCACCTATTACAGTCAAGACAATTAGGAGCCACATACGTCGCCATAGTTCACGAGGAGAGATATTCGAGCCAGCAATAGCCACACCGAGCAGAATGAGCAAAGCAATAAAAGGTATAAAATGCCATTCACGCTGTCCCGCAATCGTCAGCGACACCACAACAATGAGCAGGACAAGTAATTTCGTTCTCGCTTGCAAGCGATGTAACACACTTTTTCCAGGATAATAGGTACCTAACGAAATATTTTTGAGCATAAAACGTTGCTTTCAACTTAGTGCTTATCCTAAAGAGGTGTAATGAGCCTTCCCAAAGATTTTGCGGCGATTTGATACATAACTTAAAAAATCGACAATTTCCTGTCTGCCTTATCTCTTTCTAGCTAGAGATGTGACATTATTTGCGCTCCAGACCTTTGTAGAGCATTTTTACACTAAGATAGGTCACCTGCTCTACACCATCCGGCCCATCAGTGTAGGGGCGCATCTGGTTTTCAATGGTCAGCATGGCAACTCCGTGCAGTAAAGACCACAAAACACTAGCTAGTGCGCCAGGGTCGCCATCAACAATCTTGCCTTCTTCTTGACCCAACTTTACTACCTCCACATAGAATTTATATACAGACTTTGAGGCCGAATATAAGTCTGGAAAAGCCTCACGTTCGATGGTCAGTCCACTAAACATTTCACGCATCAACCAAGGGTTCTTTTGAGCAAACTGGACATATGTCCGCCCAATGGCCTGCAATTGTGCAAATGCATTGGATGGCACTTCTCGCAACACAGACTGAATGCCCTCAGCAAGCCGACGAAATCCCTCTTCATTGATTGAAGCAACTAACGCCTGTTTGTCTGCAAAATGGCGATACGGCGCGGCATGACTCACACCCGCCCGACGTGCAACTTTACGCAAATCAAGAGACGCCGCTCCTCCCTCTGAGAGCATCTCCAATCCGGTTTGAATTAAGGTATGACGTAAATCCCCATGATGATAAGGTTTGGGTTTCTGACGATCTCCATAGCTATCCATTTTTTCTCCCCAAACAAAGTTGACAACAGAAACATTGTATGGTATAATCTTAGCAATGTCATCATACTGCAAGAATGAGCAAGATGCAACGACAGGAATAAACGTTTTCTCTTTATCACAGGAGGTACAACTATGTCAAATCAGAAAAAGGTTGCCCTGATTACAGGTGCTAATAAGGGCATTGGTTTCGAGATTGCACATCAATTAGGAGCCAAAGACATCATCATATTGATCGGCTCACGAGATCAAACGAAGGGAGATGAGGCAGCCAGAAAACTTCAGGACGAGGGCATCGAAGCCTCCAGCATCCAGCTTGATGTGACTGACCAGCGAACGATCATTCATGCCGCTTCTTTGATCGACAAAACTCACGGAAAACTGGATATCCTGGTGAACAATGCCGGTGTTGCTTTCAATGAGTGGGGTGTTCCGCCCAGTGAATTGGACGTTGAGGTCTTGAGGAAAACCTACGACACCAACGTATTCGGGGTGTTTGCTGTGATAAAAGTGATGCTTCCATTACTGCGGCGTTCCGATGCTGGGCGCATTGTTAACCTATCGAGTCCCCAGGGGTCTTTGACCTTGAATAGTGACCCACACACACAGCTGCCGCCACTACCGGCCTACAATTCGTCGAAGACGGCGGTCAATGCTATCACTGTTTTCTTTGCTAACGAGCTACGTCCCACAACCATCAAAGTGAATGCAGTCAGTCCGGGATACGTGAGTACCGACCTAAACAATCACCAAGGAGTTCTAACACCTCAGCAGGGAGCAATATTGCCTGTGACATTTGCCACCTTATCTGCTGATGGACCAACTGGCGGATTTTTCGAGAAAGATGAAGTCATCCCTTGGTAAGAGAGAGACTCCACCTGGATAGGCTCTTAGTAAGAGCGCGGTAGCCCCTGTTCGTTTTTTAGAGTGGTGAACGCTTCATCAAGTGTCAAGATATCTTCTGGAAGTGGCATACCCTGCTTGCGCAATAGCGTCAGTAGCTCGCTTAGAGGTGATGCCGCAAGGCCCCATTTGTGTAATTGCTTGCCTTGCGCGAAGAGCAAGCGCGGTGTACCTTGCATTACAAGCTGTCCGTTGTGCAATACAAACAACATATCAGCGAGGGTTGCCACTTCACTCATGTCATGTGAGACAAGGATAACCGTCACGCCGCGCTCTTGACGTACACGCTGTAGATGTACATAGAACTCGCTACGTGCATCGGCATCCAGGCCAACGGTTGGCTCGTCAAGAATCAGGACGCTTGGTGACATTGCTAGGACACCCGCAAGCGCAACGCGTCGTTGTTGTCCACCACTTAATGCAAAAGGCGAACGTGACGCGTACTCTGAATGAGGAAGTCCAACGAGTTCCAGGGCGGCGAACACACGAGCGCGTTTCTCATGTCGTCCAAGCTTCATGCGTTGTAGGCCAAAAGCAACATCAGCAAACACAGTCTTCGCGAACAGTTGCGACTCTGGAAACTGAAAGAGCATTCCAACGCGTTGCCGTAACGCTCGCAGGTCTACCCCCTTGCTCCCAACGTTAACGCCATCGACAATCACAGTGCCAGATGTTGGCGTGAGCAAACCGTTGAAATGCTGTATCAGCGTTGATTTACCAGAGCCAGTGACGCCGATAATCGCAACGCAGCTTCCACGCTCAATCTCCATGGTGACATCTATCAGTGCCGCTTTTTGTACAGCTCCCGACTGGTAGGTATAAAAAAGATGTTCAGTTGTAATAATCGCGTTGTTCACAAAGACAACTCCTGTGCAATCGCCTCGACAGTCACAGCCTCTTGTGAAAGCGGAATCCCTATGTTGCGTAGACGTGTCGCGAGTTCAATTGGCTCTGGTATCGCCAATTTCAAGGAACGCAATCTGGATAAGTCAGCAAAAAGCGTTGCAGGTGTTCCCTCCATCACAATTCGGCCTTGCTCCATCACGACAATACGTTGTGCCAGTGCTGCCTCTTCAAGCAGGTGCGTTACTTGAATCACGGTGAGTCCTTGCTCCTTGTTTAACTGGTGTAATAGAGTCACAATCTCCTGACGCGAACGTGGATCAAGCATTGATGTGGCCTCGTCCGCGATAATACACTTTGGAAGCAATGCCAGGATACCTGCAATAGCAACACGTTGCCTCTGCCCACCGGAGAGTCTGTGCGGTGGCAAGTGACGCAAGGCAGAAATTCCTACCGCGGAGAGCGCGGCATCGACACGTTCAGCAATCAGCGCAGGAGCAAAACCGCGCATTGTGAGTGACCATGCAACATCGTCCTCTACAAGTGTAGCAATAATCTGGTTATCGGGATTTTGAAAAATCATGCCCACCGTATCACGAATAGTGCGTCGCGCTGTCACATCCCCTGTATTCAAGCCATTGACTAACACACGTCCTGTATCAGGAATAAGTAGTGCGTTACATAGACGTGCCAAAGTTGATTTGCCACTTCCATTATGTCCCAGCACCACTACGTACTCGCCCTCTTGTACATGCAAACTCACATCGCGTAGGGCGGCTGGCGGTTTCTCTTTACTCGTCACCTGAGTGGGATAGGTATAACCTACATGCTGTATGTCAATACTCATGCTCTCGCTGCTCTCTGTCTTTTCAACATACGTCGCCGTCGCACAACTCTTTTTAAGAGCGAACGAGAGAAACGGCGTCTCCATTTTTGTATACGACCTTCGGGAAAAGGACGTACAGCATAACCAAGTCTCCGCACAAACGAATTTGTGACCGCATAGATTGCAATTACAAAAGGACAGAGAAGTACCCATAACGTTACATAATAGAAACCCCACCAGTATCTAAAACCAAATGTAGCTAAGGGCGTGATGAGCGGCATGAGAGTATGTTGCCACCATGTTCCTAATCCAATACTAGCTGAAAGCACTCCAATAAGACTCATAGCACCATTATATGTATTGTGCAAACTAAGGATGAGCGTATTAAACGGTAGTCCTAGCAGAAACGTGGTGAGAAGAGTAATAATGTATAGAGTAAGCGCACCAGATGTTATGCCTATCAGAAGTAACAGGAAATGGGACAAGCGATGTTTCATAGTGAGGCCCAGGAAGAGACCTCCCGTTGCCTCTAGCAACATAAGCACAACCAACTGTGGTCCTACCACAATTGCTGAGATGAAGAGCGCGACGATCATTCCCATTACACCAACATAGAGGCCGCGCCGCAGGACAAGTACCGCGAACACGATGAAGATAAGTACGCGAAAGAAATCGCCGCCAACGGGCAGGTACAATGTCAGCAGTTGAAACACAACCGCGATATCCGCGAGTAACGCTCCTTCCGCAATCTCTATCGCATTCAGTTTTCGGAACATGTGTGGTCCTTAGTATTCTATTTTTTGAGAAAGGCAAGGGTGCCCAGTAAAACCTTCAGTTATTGTAACGCTTTAGAGGATTATCCACAATAGTTTACAAACGCCACAGTTGCTTTAACGCTGTGATCAACTGGCTTTGACGCTGCTCTATCATTGCGGGAGTCCATGTACGAAACCCTAGCACTTGCGTTGTTAAGGCAAAAGGAGAGATGCCGTCTTTTGAAAGAAAGTATCTTTGTTTCTTGTCTTCAAAATCGAAGTTTTCGGCCTTCATGTTTTTGCCTTGTGACAACAACACCAGATTGCCCAAACGATGTACGTACTTCTGGCGTACCTCTTTCGATGGAAACGCTTTGACCCATTCGCTATCCAGCGCGGGACGTTGAGGCAATACGTGCTCTATCGTCACGGTTTGATGGTCGTAGGAAGCGACCTTTTCTGATAGCTTCGTGTCCAGGCGTAGCAAAACATAGCGACAAGGATAGTGCAACAGATAAATATCACCATCAAGTACGCGCAGAAACTCGAAACGCTCCTTCGAAGTTAACTGAAGTGGCGACTCTGGATTGAAAAGGTCTTCATCCGAATCAATCGCGTACAGCAGTTCACAGTAGCGGTCGATACGCTTGTAGGGAGGGACGCGGCATACCATAAAACTGATAACAAGGCGTTCCAGGTCTGCCAGGAAACGCAACACTAAATCTGGTTGCTTACGGTGATTTTTGACAAAGTAGTAGAGTGCTGGTGGCGTCCATTGTGCATGGTCAAGATAGTTCAACCACTTGAACATAGCATTTATCTCTTTTGCTTTCGCAGGTAAACCTTGATTGTAATTGGTCTTGAGAATGTTGTTGAACGCGTGCGCATAGGGAAACAAAATAGTATCAATAAAATCTTGTGGCGTTGAGAAACGTGGTTTCACGTATTGATTGAACTCTTCAATCATGCCCTTGCTCTGACGCTTCTTAGAAAAGATTGCGCGCAGGTGAAAGAAGAGATTTTCAAACTCCTCTGTGCCAAGCATCGTCTCCATCTCTTCCCACTTTGTAGCATACTCGTCCTGTTTGCTAGTAGGAATGAGGCTAACAAGGTCGGCCTTCAAAATATCGGGGTATGAAAGGTTCAAGCCGCGACTGTTCAGCACGGCAAAGATGCGATACACGGCGTCGAGGTCTGGGCTAGATACCGCAACGACAATCAAAAAGCAACGGTTGATGATGAATTGTGTTAGCGCGGTAAGCTGAGCGTCCGAGAGCTTTTTCAGTTCACGCACGAAGCCAAGTGTATTGGCACGGATGTTACGCTGGCTTTCTGGCAACAGTGAATCCTGCAATTCTTGCAGTGCTTCGATACCGCCTTTTTCCTGAATATATGTTTGAAAGAACTTCGCATCACGCTCACGCAACTTTAAGCGGTATCGTTCCGGTGTACCAGTAATAATATTGCCTTTCTCAGATAGAAACGAGGTCAAGCTTTCCGCGTAGCCTGTGCTAATCAGACTGCGAATTGCCGATAAGAGCATTGTCAGGGTCGTCAGACGTTGCTGTCCATCAATAACTTGCGCATCCGGCTCATCGCCCTTGATAATGACAATACTACCGAGAAAGTAAGGGGATATATCGTCAGTGGGCTTGTCGCCACCCTCCATAGCTGTTAATAAGTCCTGATAGAGTTCTTCTGACTGCTCAGTCGTCCATGAGTATGCTCGCTGATATAAGGGAATAGTAAAGACAAAATCATCGCTAAATATCTTTTTGATTGGATACTCGGACCCATGAATGTTCATTTTGCTCAAAACGTCGCTCCCACACAATAGAGGTATTTATTGGCTTCTCACGCAGAGATTGTATGCCAATAATACTATAAGCGTGGAGAGAGTCAAGTCCTAGAGCGGCTATTATGAGGCGTGCTTTTCTCGTTCCTGGCGCAGTCGCTCTTTGAGCCATTGTCGCGCAAGTGTGGATTTCTTCATACCGCGTTCGCGTGCCTCTTCTTCAAGAGCAGCATCTAGGTCATCGTCAAGCCGAAGCATCATTTGTCTAGTATAGCCGCGTGTAGAGCGAACCCGGACAGGAGTCATCTCTGCTTCAATTTCTAATGAACCCGTATCAGTTTCATCCCACCAAGCAGCCTCTTCCTCATAGCTCTGGAAAGCGGGAATTGCTCCATGTGCTTGTGTTGGGTATTTAAGATGCTTGCTCTCGCTCATGTCTGTTTACCTGCCTTCCATTCATTATAACGGCGTAACTCTTGCCGTTTGGGTGGCTTCGCTGTAACTGGATAAAATAGCCCGTTACCTTGCGAAGCTAGAATAATAACCAGGAGTTTACCGTCACGTTTTGGACCAATAATGCGCTGACGCCCTTCTTTCGCTTCCTCCACTTTGAGCCATTCAGGGTCGCCATAACAAACTTCTTCTACCTCAGCAATTGTAAGGTGATGACGTTCCCAAATATGTGCGTCATTGATACCAAGTTCCCAGAGTAAGTCCTGGATGTCTATATCTGTCATGACCTAATTGTATATCATTGCTTTACGGTGTCAAGAGGGTTGAGTGCTTGAAAAAGTAATACTTCCTACAAAGCTACCAACTAATAAATTTCCCCTCCAATTCCTGTATGAAAAGCGATTCGGCACCTTTTACACTCATTAAATATAAAGCATCAGAGGCTCGGGTCATAGCAACATAACAAAGAGTGCGCTCTTTCTCAATATCCACAAGCTGATTAATACTTTCATCATCTAAGTTAAAGCCCAAGCTTGGAGGAAAGCTACCTTTTACTAATCCGTGTACAAAGACTACTGGAAATTCTAGTCCCTTTGCAGAATGAACAGTCAACACTTTTATTTGATCCTTAAATAGATTAAAATGTTGAGTGTTGAGTACAGCAGGAAGTCCAAAGTTATTTAATTCTTTACAGCACTCTATACAAAATTTGTTGTTTCGACATAAAACTGCAAAATCTGAAAGACGAAAGGTTCCATCACTTATTAAATCTTTAATAGTGTTCTTAATCCACATAATCTGATTCCTGAGGTTCTTTTCCTTGACAAGCATAGGTGGTGGTCCATGACGTTGTGATAACTCTGGCTTTATATACTCTTCCACTTTGTCTACTTTTAAGTTGTTATCCAATAAATAAGTTGCGGCTTCAGCAATCTGTCGTGTATTACGAAAATTCTTTTTTAACTTCCTAGTTCGTCCTCTTGCATGAATACCTGCACTTTCCCAGGATGAAC
>CAZZVE010000014.1:0-63896 GCA_964657325.1 uncultured Ktedonobacterales bacterium | reverse complement strand
ATAGCAAGCCACGTAGTGGTGGTTAGGTATAGTAGTGACAGGGCTTGCCCCTGTCATGCCCCGCGCCGCCCTACAAAAGACAAAATCCCATCACACCCTAATCTCTTTTACAACCTCAATCCCATTGAGACGCATGTGGTATAGGAACAACAGGTGCATCACATCCGCACTATGTGGTAGGATACCTAGCTGCTTTGCCGTCTCGATTGGTGTGTCGAAGGTCTGTACAGCATTCGTTGGCACAATCACACGCATCTTTCTATTCTGGGCATTGGCATAGAGTTTGAGATGCATCGCCATCTCGTGTACACAGAGGTCGGTGCAATCGCCAACAACGACCGCTACACTCAGGTCACGATGAATATCTTGCCACGCAAGTAGTTCTGTACCATGAAATGGGTTAAGTGAGTTCTTTGGTACAATTGTGAAGCTATCGGCGAATGGTAGTTGTGCTAGCTCAGGAATTGTTTCCGCCTCACTTGTGCCCTCTATACAATGGGGCGGATAGCTTTCAAACTCAACTGCATCGGGTGTATGAGCATCCTGTGCCAGAATAAAATCACGCACACCTGCCGCATATGCATTCTCAAAGGTCGCAGCAACTGTCTGTGCGATGCCCTGCACGCGTGGACTCGATAAGGGTCCCTCTGTACAAAAGCCCTTAATCATATCGACGCTAAAGAGAGCGACACGCTCCGCCTCTACGTCGTCATGCAGATCATGCCAGGAAATGCTGGGCAACTGTTGCTCCCACTCGACGAGTGCTTGTAAAAATGCTGTACCTTGCTCGACAACGTTTATTGCGTTCGTTGGTATTGTCATGATAGATTTCCCCTTCTTGTAGGGACCGATGTATCGCGTCCTCTTCGGCGGTTTATTGCCCAGAAGGACGCGATACGTCGGTCCCTACAGATATTCACATGTAAAATTTAGTCCAATAATCAACTTTTACAATTTTGCTTCGGCTTCTGGATTGAAACGATAGAGCCGTGCGGGACGATGTGTGCCTTCCATTTTCTTCTCACCTGTATCTTCAAGAATACCAGTTGAGAGAATTTTTTTACGAAAATTACGTTTGTCGAGTTTTTTGTGCTGAATGATTTCGTAGACTTGTTGCAATTCACGTAAAGTGAACTGTTCTGACAACAAACTAAATGCGATTGTCGTGTAATCGAGTTTGCCACGTAAACGGTTCAGTGTATAATCAAGTATCCGGTCATGATCGAAGGCAAGTGGAGGCAAACTATAGACGGAGAACCAGCCTACATCAGTCGCATCACTAGCAGCACGTACCTGTAGGCGTTCCGAATCCAGAAGCGCAAAGTAGACGACGGTAATCACACGTGTACGTGGGTCGCGTCCAGGATCGCCAAAGGTATAGAGTTGTTCCAGGTACACATCCTGTAGCCCTGTCTCCTCTTGCAACTCGCGCTTTGCCGCCATCTCAAGTGACTCATCCATATTGACGAAGCCACCTGGCACAGCCCACATACCCTCATAAGGCCACGAACGACGCTTGACCAGGAGTACCTGCAAGTCTCGTTGGCGCAAACTCATCATCACCACATCCACCGTTACCGAAGGCCGCTCGTACTTGCTGACATCGTAGCGATGCGCCTGAGCCTCAGTTTGCTTCCTCTGTACACCATTCTTAGCTTGTTTCTCTGTAGGTACACTATGCTCTTCCATATAATAAACCTCTAAACCCTCGACAAATTCAGTGTGACCTTCTATACTAAGACTGATAGCGGCCCACTCTGTATTTCTAATCACTTAGTGTATTATATACACTAATATACCTTATGAAGAGATACATGTCAAGTAGGGGTCATGCGTCCTCAATTTCCATATACAATATTGTTCCCTCTGGTATGCTATGCTATACTGCAAAGACAAACATGTGTTCGCATTTTTTGAGGAATGAGGAGATCGAGGATAGCATGCCGAACGTAGAGCTTGAGCGCATTGGAACTTACACCATCACCAGTTTGGTAAGCAGGAGTTCTACGAGTAGCTTTTACTACAGTAAGCGTGGCAAAAAAGACGTTACCATTAAGCGACTCGACACTCCCTTGTCATCACAAGAGGCTAAAGAAGCCTTCCAAAAGCGCGCGACGCAACTCAAGAAGCTCAAGCATCGTAGCATCCTCGATACGCAAACCTTTGATTTTGATGGCGACTTTGGCTATTTAGTCCTAGAACGTCGGGATGGTGAGACGCTTCGACAGTATTTTGCTAGCAACACACAGCAAGCTCCCGCCGATATACGACCTATCCTATCTCCTATTGCGGACGCATTGCATTATGCACATGTACAAAATACACTGCATACCAACCTGCATCCAGGGAGTCTTAGCGTCGATGATCGCAAAAATCCATTTCTCACAGAATTCTCGCTAAGCACTTCTAAAGTAATGCTCGACGATGAAGCATTCGCTATTCCCTACATGTCACCAGAACACCTACAAGGTTTGCCAGTAGCCGCAAGCGATCAGTATGCGTTAGCGGTCATGGTCTATGAGTGGCTTTGTGGACGCCGCCCATTTGAAGCAACCGAACGCGAACTTTTGCTAGAGCAACAAGAAAAAACAACGTTTCCCACACCAAGCAGTATCAATACCGCCATCTCGCCTCTCGTTGAGCGTGTCCTGACCCAAGCACTTGCCTATAAACCAGAAGAACGCTTCCCCACAGTACAAGCGTTCGCAGATGCGTATTTGAAAGCTCTGCTAGGCGTCGTTGCCAGTCCTAAAGCACGTCCTACTGCGCCAATCGTGCACAAATTAGTCACGCCTCCATCACCTGTAGCGAACGAGGATGCGACGGCAGTTGGAGCACAATTTATTACGCCCATCGAACCTACTCAACATCATAATATTTCCACTTCGTCAAAGAAACATAATGGTAGCAAACCTATAGAGACGCAATCTATCATACCCACCTTGCATACTCGGGACAAGGACATAATACCAGCAGAGGCACAACCTATTGCATCCATTGAACCTAAAAAACTTACTCTTCCCGTCAACAATTCACGATTGCAAAGCATCGTCTCCGCAGACCTTGAACAAGGCGGTGTTCTTTCACAACAACTTCCAGGTTACGAAGAGCGGCCTGCACAGGTCGAGATGGCGAAGTTGGTTGCACGCGCACTGAATGAGAATGTTCCCGCACTAGTAGAGGCAGGAACGGGTACAGGAAAATCTTTAGCTTATCTGGTGCCTGCCGTGCGCTCCGGTAAGGTAGCTATTATCAGTACAGCAAATAAGGCATTGCAGGAGCAGCTTTTCTATAAAGATATTCCCTTCGTGCAGAAGCATATCCAGGACTTTGGCGCGGCACTGGTGAAGGGTGTTGGAAACTATGTGTGCCTTGACCGTTTAGAGAACGAGCGAACAGGCATGCAGTACTACGCAAAGAATGCTGATTTCAAGCGGCTTGTGGATATCACGAACGATCCTGACTCGGACTTCATGGGCGATTTTGAGACACTCGGCTTTCAGCTTCCTAACGATATTCGTAGCAAGGTCGCGACAGATAGCGATCAGTGTGCGTGGAGCAAGTGCGGCTATTATGCGGATTGTTATGTGCGTCAGATGCGCGAACAGGCTATGTTGGCTCAGGTTATCGTCGTCAATCATACACTATTATTGCTCGATGCGGCTATTGGCGGCTTCCTCCTGCCCGAACGCGATGTCATCATTCTGGACGAGGCTCATCATTTAGAGGAGGAGGCAACGCGCTCATTTACCATCACCATTGGGCCAGCTCAAATACAAACGTTGCTTAACCAGCGCACATTGCGCAACCATAGTCAGTTGAGCTTGCAACATGACGCGATGGAGCAATCAAACCATACGTGGGAGCGACTGGCACAGGTTGCGAATCCAGGCTTCAAAGGACGTATCAACCTCGAAGCACCGTTAGAAGAGGGTCTCAAGCTAGCAACGGTCATCTCTGACCTCGCTGACTCGCTACGCAAGCAGCGCCCGAAAGACTTACCAGACAAAGAGGGCCAGTTATACGATAAGTTGCTCAAACGTACACAAAATCTTGCTGAAAATATCCGTACCGTGTTCTCGGTAGCACAGCCAACCAAGTTTGTGTATTATGTTGAGCGCGTGCAAACATCTGGACAGCGCGGAGGAATTCAGCTACAAGTCTCTGCCGCTCCACTCGATGTCACAAGTTGGCTACAAGAAAAGCTATTTAAGAAGACCAACGTCATTTGCACCTCGGCTACTCTCGCAACCATTGGCCCTAACCCGATGCATCCAGAGGAAAAGGGACCGAATTTTGGCTACTTCCGTAAGCGTGTCGGACTTGAACAAACCGATGAGCCAGATGAAGTGTTGGAACGCATTCTGCCCCTCACGTTTGACTATGAAAGTAACGCTCTGCTCTATATGCCACGTGACTTACCTGAACCAACCTATGGCTCCGGTTCTGATGATTACATGAAGGCTATTGCGCGTGAGATGTACAAGCTCGTCAAGGCATCACATGGGCGTGCCTTCTTGCTTTTCTCTAGTAAGCGCATGTTAGAGCGCGCCTATGAACTTATGTCGCCTCACCTGCCGTATCCTTTGCTTAAGCAGGGCGATATGACACGCCTCGAACTTACACGACGTTTCCGCGAGGAAGAGGGAGCGGTTCTCTTTGGTCTCAAGAGCTTTTGGGAAGGCGTCGATATCGCAGGCGACGCTCTATCGCTCGTTGTGATTGACAAACTGCCTTTTGACCCACCCGACGATCCTGTGCATGAGGCACGTGTTGCACAGATGAAGGCGGCAGGCGAGAACTGGTTTGGCACGTATGTCTTACCACAAGCCGTACTACGCCTCAAACAAGGGCTTGGTCGCTTGCTGCGTACTCGTGAAGACCGAGGCGTGATGGCGATACTAGATACACGCTTGCATACAAAGGGTTACGGCAAGATGGTATTAAACGCTCTTCCACCTGCACGTAGAACGTCAAGCATTCGGGATGTCGAACATTTCTTTGCGGATTAATCTACATACCTTTACCACCTCTTAGTACTTTTCTGTCATTTTCCGCTAATTTCTCTATGCAAGAGTAAGAAGACGTGTATACTCACACCATCGAGGATAAATAGATATCGCTGTATGCCAAAGTGTTTCAACATAGATGTGTCTCGATAGGAAACACATCTATATATTCATAATTTAGCATGCTATCCTCGCATGTTGAAAGGACGGCAATATATCTGGATGTCAAGATGTCCTACTTGTAAAAGGCAGCTCGTCATTCACAAAGTACTTTTCAGTATCGCAGACTTTTTTGATCACTACAGACTCCTAGTTAGAGAAGTTTGTGGTGCATGGAGACGATAGGTCCCCCACCACTCATTCGTCAAGCGCTATTTTTTGAGAAAAAGGAAAAGACTTAGCATGCAAACATTAACACGACCTCATCTACCCAACAGGTCGCAGTCCGGCTTACGTTCCCCAAGAACACGACGCCCACGTTTTTCACCTTTGATGCTCATCGGTGTAGGTGTCACCTTACTCGTTGTGATAGGAGCGGGCGTATTTATCGCTGCCCAGCAACATCTCTTCTCCCATGCAGCGGCGGCTGTCAATGTGAACTGCTCGTTACAGGTCCCCAATCAGCCTTTAACAGCACAAGGCTTGGCAACGCCCTACCAATTATCTGCTACCGATCCCGCACAAGGACCATGTAATGAAGCCAATACTGGTCAATCAGCGTTTGTGCAAGCGGTCATTTATGATCCGGCTGCAAACACACTTTCCGCCTATGAGCCACTAGTAGTCGATCAGGGAACGCAACCAGCAGTTGCTCCTGTCGCGCCTCAGCTTCCGCAGGGGTCTATCGTAGCTCTTTGGTTTGGCTTCAATGGCACCTTCCTACATTTAACTGGCGGTACTGCTGGTGGACGTTGTGTCAACGGTCTTGGCGGTTCAGACTTTGGACAGTTCGCCTATTGTAATGCGCCACGCTTCTTCCGGCTGGTGAACGCAGCAATTCAGGCAGGGAAGATTACGGTACCGGCTATTGGTACTGCGAACGACGGGCAAGCGTGTCCTACAACGCGTAGCTTTGCTGTCGTCGATATGGACCAGAGCGATAACGTGCAGACACAATATCTCGTAAATGGCAATGGTCAAACCGCTCAAAACACAGCCGCAAACATGGCACAAGTACAGAACGCAAAGACATTGGGCAACCCAAGTGATAACGCGTTGGTCTCACGTGTCCTTGATCCAGCACTTGGCTGTCAGGCGTGGCAAATTCCTGACCTGACAAATAATGGCACAATGACTTCAACGTTACCAACCGACGAGCTACAGGCCGCCGCCAACCAGAAAGCACCAATTGCATTGGTTCCTATTGGCGATGAAATGACCCTTGTCAACAATCAGCCTAAACTTGCGAAAGTCAACGCATACCGTGTTGGTGTCGATCAACTGCCTGCTGGTTCAGTTGCTGCCGCAAACACAATGACCTATTGTACCAATCTTGTGAACACTGCGTTACCAAAACTACAGTTGGATATGCAGACGTTTCTGGGCCGTCCTTCCCCCGATGGCGGAGTAACTGCGAACTCCCTCTTTACCTTCCTGGCAAACCGTTTGAACGCGACATTGAGTGCCAATGGCTTGAACTGTGTTGGTCTTCTCAACATCCAAAACCCTGTCACACTCACTACCGATGGTAATGGAGTAGTCACGGCCGCGAAACTGGCCATCACGGGCACGGGTACGGGTACTGGCACCGGAACTGGCACGGGTACGGGCACTGGCACGGGCACCGGAACAGGTACAACGACTGCGCCTAACTGCAACATTAATGGTACCGTGGTAACAGGATGCACAGGCACAGTCATGATTAATGGGCAATCGTGCACATTAGCCTTTGCGAATGGAACTGTAACCGAGACCTGTACAGCAGGACAGGGTGGTGGTAATCCTATTGGGGGTAATCCTGTTCCTGTTGGGGGCAACCCCGTTGGTACACCAACTGTACTTCCATTCAACAATAGCGCAACCAGCAGCGATGCGAACATGGGAACAGGTAACTTTGATGGTGTAGGCTTCAGCTACTCTTCTCAGGCATTGCAGAATGCAGGAATCACACCTGGAAAAGTTGTTGCCTTCAACGGCGTCTCATTCACATGGCCTGCATCAGCAGTAGGCACACCTGACAATGTACTGGCACAAGGCCAAACAATTCCTGTTACACCAGTCAAAGGAGCAACCACGCTAGCATTTCTAGGTGCGTCAGGTTTCGGTCCCTCAATGGGGGCTGCAACCATCACCTATACTGATGGCACAACACAACCCTTCACGCTGGCTTTCAGTGATTGGACATTGAGTGGTGGCTCAGCCGCACCTCTTAATGGAGAGCAGGTCGTAGTCAATACGACATACCGTGACTCAGCTGGTGGTATGCAGATGAACCAGATGCCCAATGTGTTCTACGTTGGAGTTACGTTACAGGCTGGCAAGACACTGAAAAGCGTTACTTTGCCTGCGACAGTTAGTCGTGGAAACCTTCACGTCTTCGCGATAAGCACAAAGTAATTTCGTATTCAATTTCAACAAGAGGAGGAGCGAGGCTGTTGGCCTCGCTCCTCCTCTTGTTGAAATTGAATACAGTTTGAAACTTATGGTAGCTTCAAAATACGCTTTAAGGGTGTCTCAAATTCTGTTGAGAGACAATCCATGATGATCTCGTCATAGAACTTGCCTCCCCAAAGATTCACTTCGCGGCGGCGGCCCATGATACGAAAGCCTGCACGTTGGTAAGCTTTAATAGCACGCTCGTTATAGGCATACGTCTCAAGCGTGATGTTGTGCAAACCAAGGATGGAGAAGCCATAATCGAGCATGAGCAATGTGGTCTCGGTACCATAGCCCTTACTCCAACAATCCTTTTCACCAATAAGAATGCCATAGTCGGCGGTACGTGCTCGGTAGCTAATGCGGCGCAATTCGGTGAGTCCAATAGGGCGTAGCGTTTCCTTCTCGTAGATAATATAATCTATACGGTCCCGCGAAATTTCGCGGTTGCTCTGCTCAAAACGTGACTCTGTAGTCTCTCTTGGTACTGAACGCAACGGATCGCCTGAAAAGAAAGATACCTCAAAGTCGTTATCCCATTTCGAGAGTAAGGGTATCATGCCACGATGAAATGGTCCTAACGCAACTCTTTCGCCTGAAATATTAATGATCGGTTCCTCTTCTGTACGCGCCATATGTAGTTCCTCTTTCTATGTTTTTATTTTCTGTTCTATTTGCACAACCGATTGTCGCATACTGACAGAAAAGACGCAACTAGAAGGATGTTCCGCTAGCAATAGCCATATGTACAGTTCTATGTTATTATCCTGTCTGGCACATTTGTACACTAGGGAGATAACTCACATGACAAAACATATTTTGGTCGTCAATGATACACAGGACATCTTAGAAATATTCCGTCTGCTTTTGGAAAGTGAGGGATATAAAGTTACGCTATCTTCATTTCCCCTGCAAAAAGCGGCTGATATTGTGCAACTCAATCCAGATCTCATTATCCTGGATGTGGTTTTTGGTGAGGAAAAACTTGGTTGGCAGATGTTGCAATTGCTCAAGATGCAGCCTCCAACTGCCTCTATTCCCGTAATCATCTGCACAGCGTCAGAGAAGTCAGTACGTGAGATGGAAGGCTATCTCGTCTCAAAAAATGTCCTTGTGGTGTACAAACCATTCGAGCTTGATGATCTTCTTACAGCCGTGACACAAGCATTGCAATCAACGGGTAAAACGCTATCACACAAAAACCAGGGGAGTGATGCAAATGAGTAAAAGTATAGACAAAGAGCGAACATAGAGTATAATAGTAGGGCATTCCGACGCTTCAAAGATAACTATCCATTCTTTATAGTGGAACAGGGGAGTTTGCATATGGCAAGTAAGACCAAAATGCGCTGCGCCACCTGTGGCAAGTGGTTTCAGTCGGCAAATGCTAAAGATACCATTTGTCCAGATTGTGCGCAGAAAGCCAGAAAAGAGAAGTTGGCAGCGAAAGCAGCTCCGCCAACACCAACAAAGGCAACGGTGGTACAGAATATACCTCCACCACCAAAACCAAAGTCGCAGCATGTTCAGAGCGGAACCAACCAATGGCTTGATAAGGTAAGCGATGTGAAAGTCGCAGAACCTGAGCAGCCAGTACGGCCAAAAATACCATCCTCCCCGAAACCACGTGATACTCGTGGCACTCCTGGTGACACACGTGATGGGGAAAACGCTGGGAATACGCGTGAGGAACGCGGCCCTGGAAACTATCGTGACCGTGTTAGCGATAATCACACCCCCAACAACCGAGAAAATACCTATCGTCCTCCATCCAGTCCTTATCGCGTCGGCGGAGGTTCGGGCTTGCCTGATGCTGGCCCACGTCCACGTCAACCAATGGATGGCGGCTTCAATCGAGGCCCGCGCCCTGAACGCTCTACGACAGATCGTCCTGATAGACCACCGCGTCCGGCTGGGCAAGGTGTGCCGAAGGTTGGCAAACCGAAGGTAAAGATACCAAAGCCACCACCAGCACCGAAACCAAAACGTGAGAAGATAGAGCCTCCAAAGCCCTTTGAGCCAACCGCAGAACAGATCACGCAAGTTGAAACACGCTACATGGAGTTGGCAACTCCTATCGAGTTCGACGGCATTCGTACACAAATTGCGCACGAACTTGAAATACCTAAAACGGCGGTCAAAAAGATCATTAAAGACCTGCGAGATCGTCAGCACATCCCAAGCTGGTGGGAAGCACAAAGCTATAAGGGCGACGAGGAGGAACTGGCAAAAATCAAAACAGCCTACGAGCCATACCTGCCACTGCCAAATGTAGGTGTTCACAAAAAGATTGCCGAAGACCTCTCGCTCAAACCTGGAGACGTGTATCAAGCAATCAAAAAGATACGCGCGGATATGGGCCTGCCACAATACAACGATCCTGAATTGCACCCTGAACTACAGGCAAAAGAACAGCAATCGAAGCCGTCTACAACAGAAGCAACCAGCGAGACATCTTCCGAAACAGAGATGCCACCTACTGAAAGCAATACGCCTTCCGAAACAGAGGCACAATCTTTTGCTGAAACATCGCCTACGCTCATGCCTACTGATGGACTTAGTGGTACAGATACAGAAGCACTAGTAGACGCGGTGAAGGAAGAGGTCAAGACAGAGGAGGTACCAGCCGAACCTTCGACGGAGACAACCATAACAACAGAGGCATAGAAACATCTATGCGGTAGGGGTCTAATTCATTACACCCTGTTGGCGATTGACCATGTTAGAGGATGCTGAAACATTCACCGCATCCTCTGACGTTTATACATGCTAACAGGGTGTAATGAATTAGACCCCTACAGTCAATTCAACGAATAAAGAAGGAGGCTCCATTTTCATGGACCCAAATTGCATATTTTGTAAGATTGCGGCGGGTCAGATACCCGCAACTCTAGTCTTTGAGGACAAAGATGTTGTAGCCTTTCGTGACCTACACCCTCAGGCGAAAGATCATATTTTAATCATACCAAGGCAACATATGGTGTCTATGGATGAACTTACACAGGAACACGGACCACTACTCGCAAGTATTTATGGGGCAGCACAAACTATCGCACAGCAAATAGGTATAAAGCAAAGTGGCTATCGGGTTGTTACCAATGTTGGTCCCGACTCAGGACAGTCCGTGTTCCACCTGCACTTTCATTTGCTTGGTGGTGAACAACTTGGCTTATTCGGAAAGCCTCTTCTTCCCATGCCACAACCTGAATAAAAGGAACTCTTATGCGTATCGCACTTGACTATACAGCAGCTATTCGCCAAGGAGCTGGTATTGGCTCCTATGTACGCAATCTGTTTGCCGCTATGCTGCAACAGGATACACAGACACACTATACTCTACTCACCAGTGGACGCCCAACACCAGAACGTCCGTTTCCCGAAGCAGAGAATGTTAATGGGCGTAGCATCTTGATTCCTGATCGCTATCTCAATATCCTCTGGTATCGCTGGCGCACGCCTCTCTTGCCAGCAACACTCTTTACAGGGCCGATTGATATCTATCACGGCCCTGATTTTACACTTCCACCACTTTCTAAAAGAGTGCGTAAAGTTGTTACCATTCACGATCTAGCTTTCCTGGAACATCCCGAATATGCTGTACCATCGCTCGCGGCTTATCTCAACAAAGTTGTTCCCGAAGCGGTCGAAGCAGCTGATGTGGTCGCTACCGTTTCGCACGAAGTCGGGCGTACACTCGTCAAGCATTTTCAGACACCACAAGAAAAGCTCACCGTCATTCCCAATGGTGTGGGAGCACACTTCCGCCGCATTACTGACCCTATATTGCTTGGAGCTACACAACACAAGTTCAACTTAAAAGCACCGCTTGTATTGGCAGTTGGTACGCTTGAGCCACGCAAGAACCATATAGGATTGATCAAAGCTTTCTATAAAGCACAACAAAAAAAGAATGGGCCAGCAATGCTCGCTATTGCGGGTGGGCAAGGGTGGCTTTATGAAGAGACGAAACAGCTTGTCGCGGAACTTAAGTTGGAGAAAAAGGTACGTTTTCTGGGACGTGTTACTGACCTCGAACTTGTAACGCTATATAGTATGGCTGATATGTTTGCGTTTCCCTCGTTTTTTGAGGGCTTTGGCGTTCCTCCTATAGAGGCGATGGCGTGCGGCGCACCAGTCATTACCTCGAATACATCTGCGTTGCCAGAGGTTGCTAAAGACGCTGCGCTCCTCGTTGACCCCTACGACATTGACGCGCTTGCTGACGCACTCATTCGCTTGACAGAAGATGCGTCTTTACGTGAAGAACTACGACAAAAAGGGTATCAGCGTGTCAAGCAGTACACATGGGCTATGTCGGCGCAAAAGATGCTTACCGTTTATCAGAAGCTGTACAATGGGGAGAAAAGTTTCAACCTTGAGGATTTGTAAATAATGAAAATCGGTATTAACGCCCTCTTCTTCCAATATCCCGCCACGGGTAGTGGACAATATATGATTCATCTGCTGGCGGCACTTGCACAGGCAGACACGCAAAATGAATATGTCTTGCTGGGACCTCAGCCTGTAGATGGAAAAAATTCTTCTACGTTTCCTTATCAAGTGCAGGCGGTTCCTGGCATCGTTGGGAGCAATGAGAATATTCAGAAGGTTATGTGGGAACAGGTAACGGGACCAGCTGCCGCTCGGAAAGCAGGCGTAGATATCTTTCATGTACCCTATTTCGCGCCACCCTTGCTGCCACGAACTCCAACCGTTGTGACCATTCATGATGTGATTCCTATGCGTTTGCCCGCCTATCAGCCAGACGCAAAAGTCAAAGCGTACATGCAACTGGTGGCGAGTGCGGCACATAGAGCAACTATGATTATCACCGTCTCACAACATGCTAAACAAGATATGGTTGATGCGCTGAAACTTCCCGCCGAACGCATTCGCGTCATTTATGAAGCCGCAGGCGACGAGTACCATCCCGTGACCGACCCTGAAACGCTGGCAAAAGCACGGACAAAGTATGGTTTAGGCGAGCGATATGTATTCTATCTTGGTGGTCTCGACCAGCGTAAGAACGTGCCACAACTTGTACGCGCCTTTGCACATCTTTATGGTCAGCTTGGCGATCCAAATCTACAGCTTCTCATCGCAGGTAATCCTGACAAACAAAAGGGACCACTCTTTCCAGACCCGCGTCCCGTTGCCGCCGACTTAGGCATGACAGGCCAGATTGTGTATCGCTTTATAGATGAAGAGGATAAGCCTGCTATGTATAGCGGTGCCAGTCTTTTTGTCTTCCCTTCGCTCTACGAGGGCTTTGGTTTAGGCCCGCTTGAAGCGATGAGTTGTGGCGCGCCTGTTGTATGCTCAAATCGCACCTCGTTACCAGAGGTAGTTGGGGATGCCGCGATTACGGTTGACCCCGAAGATACACGGGCATTAGTTGAGGCGATGCGCCGCGTCTTAACAAACGAAGAGTTACAAAAAGATTTACGGGCACGTTCTTTGCGACGCGCGGCACAGTTTCATTGGAGCAAGACAGCAGATGAGACAATTGCCGTATATGAAGAAACGTTTACGCGAGGCACAAATCCACGCAAGACGGCACCACTAGGAAAGATATAGACGAACAATGCGTGTACTTATGATTTCAAAGGCCCTCGTCGCGGGGACCTCACAACGGAAACTCGAAGAGATTGCGAAACTTCCTGACGTTGAGCTAACGGTTGTCACACCACCATACTGGCAAAGCGATGATGGAAGTAAGCAAGTCCTTGAGCGGCTCTACACTACTGGCTATCGTATGATCGTCACACCTATGACGCTCAATGGCAATTTTCACCTGCACTACTACCCACAACTTGGCAAAATCGTGCGCGAGGTACGACCCGAGGTGATGCATATCGACGAAGAGCCATACAATGTCGCTACGGCACAAGCTATGTTTTTAGCCCAACAACAAAAAGCACGTACCCTCTTCTTTACATGGCAAAACCTGTATCGCAGTTACCCACCACCATTTCGCCAGTTTGAACTCTACAACTATAGATATGCAACCGCCGCGCTTGCTGGAAACCGCGATGCAGAAAGTGTGTTACGACGTAAGGGCTACAAGAAACCCATCCACGTCATTCCACAATTCGGCTTTGATACCGACATCTACAAACGCAGTGCTCCACGAACGCTCCGCAAACCCGAAGACCCCTTCACCCTCGGCTTTATTGGTCGTCTCAAAGAGGAAAAAGGTCTGCCATTGATGGTTGAGGCACTGACTTATCTACCTGCGTATTGTCGAGTTGTCTTCATAGGCAACGGTCCAATGAAGAGTGTATTGGAGGAACGAGCTGCACGTTTAGGCGTCACAGATCGTGTTACCTTCAAGAGTGGCGTCCCAACATATGAGGTACCACACGAGATGGAACAGCTTGATACGTTTGTGCTACCCTCGATCACTCAACCAAACTGGATAGAGCAGTTTGGGCGTGTGCTGCCTGAATCCATGTCCTGCGAGACGCCCGTAATCGGCTCTACAAGCGGCGAGATTCCGCATGTGATCGGGGACGCGGGCCTCGTCTTCCAGGAGGGCGACGCGAAGGACCTGGCACGATGTGTGCAAAAGTTACTTGGCGACCCTGCGTTCTACGCCGACCTTGCCAATAGAGGTAGGCAACGCGTATTGGAGAACTACACGCAGGAACAGATTGCACGGCAGACGTATGATGTATACTTAGAGATGTTAGGCATCAAAGCCTAGCGATGTATAGATGGCTTATGAAACATTGATAGACGAATACAGAAATGACGGTAGGGGCGGCAATTCATTGCGCCCAAAGATGGGGGTGGCGGGGCAACCGTCCTTAAAACGTACCGTATGGTAACGTGAACCCCTCCCAGCCCATCTTTGGACGCAATGAATTGCCGCCCCTACCGTTTGCACAACACGGTTGAGAATATGAAAGAAAGTTACGAAGATAAGCCAAACGAGTCAAAACTGCTTCCTGGATATGGAGCAGTAAAACCTAGAAATATTCCTGAAGAGTTTGAAAGATTGCGTGAGGAATTTGAAATTGGAGTTGCGGAAGAACTTATGGTGAAGGATAAAGAATTTATTCCTTCCACGCGCATTGTAGATAAAAGAGGAGCAACAATGACCACACCAACGGTTGAACTTATTCCAAGAAGAGTGCTTTTTGGCAATCCTGTAAATACTAGCCCAAGAATTTCGCCTGACGGCAAGCGTATGGCGTATATCGCGCCTGTCAATGATGTGCTGAATGTTTGGGTCGGCACAGTGGGCGCGGACGATGCTCGACCTGTCACAAAAGATACCGAGCGCGGAATTCGTTCCTACTTTTGGGCGGCGGATAACAAGCACATTTTGTATGTTCAGGATTTTGGTGGTAACGAGAACTTCCGCTTGTATGCAACTGACCTGGATACACAAGAGACGCGCGACCTGACACCGTTTGAGGACGTACTAGTGGAGGTTATTGAGCGCGACAAGCACTTTCCCAATGAGCTAATCATTGGTCTGAATAAAGATAATCCACAAATTCATGATGCATATCGACTCAATCTGACTACGGGCGAACTGACGCAGGTGGCGAAAAATCCTGGAAATGTTGCGGGTTGGGTTGTCGATACGCAATTTGCAGTACGTGGTGCGTTGGCAACAACGCCAGATGGGGGTAGTGAATTACTTGTCCGTGACAATGAGCAAAGCGAGTGGCGCAAACTGCTTGTGTGGAGTCCAAATGACTTGCTTACAAGTAGTCCGCTTGGCTTTACCAATGATGGGCAATCACTCTACCTGATTGATTCGCGCAACGGAAATACTGGCCGTCTTGTTACATTCAATATCGCAACACAAGAGATAAAAGTCATAGCGGAAGACCCACAGTACGATGTGAGCGATGTCATTATGCATCCCGACACACACGAGATACAGGCGGTTGCCTTCAACAAGGATCGCGTTGAGTGGACCATCCTGGACGATTCGCTTCGGCTCGACTTTGACCGCATCAAGGAAATTCACCAAGGTGACCCTATTCTCACAAGTCGCAATGATGCTGATGATACCTGGGTTCTCGCCTTTACCGTCGATAATGGTCCAGTTCCCTACTATGCATATGATCGCAAAGAGCAAAGCGCGAAGTTCCTCTTTGACAATCAACCAGAACTAAGCAAGTATACGCTGGCCCATATTGAACCAATTCGTTTTACCTCACGAGATGGCTTAACAATTCATGGGTATCTCACGTTGCCTGTGGGAGAAAACCAGAAAAATCTACCGATGGTGCTGAACGTCCATGGAGGCCCGTGGGTACGTGATGCGTGGGGTTATAACCCGGAGGCACAATGGTTCGCCAACCGCGGCTATGCTTGTCTACAAGTGAACTATCGGGGTTCGACTGGTTATGGCAAGGAATTTCTGAACGCGGGCAACAAGGAGTGGGGCGGCAAGATGCATGATGACCTTGTTGACGCGGTACAGTGGGCTGTACAACAAGGCATAGCGGACGCGAAGAAGGTTGCGATCTATGGCGGCTCATATGGAGGCTATGCTGCATTGGTGGGAGCAACATTTACGCCTGACCTCTTCTGTTGTGCTGTTGATATCGTTGGACCAAGCAACTTGCTCACGCTTATTGGAAGTTTCCCGCCATACTGGTCGGCCTTCATTGCACAATTTTACAACCAAGTTGGCAATCCAAATACTGAAGAGGAGTTTTTGAAGTCGCGTTCACCACTGTTCAAAGTTGACCAGATTCAAATTCCTATGCTCATCGCGCAGGGGGCAAACGATCCACGTGTCAAACAAGCGGAGTCGGAGCAGATTGTCGAGGCGATGAAAAGTAAGGGTATCAACTACGAATACCTGCTCTTTCCTGATGAGGGACATGGCTTCGCTAAGCCTGAGAACCGTATCAAGTTCTACACGGCTGCCGAGAAATTCCTGGCCACGTATCTAGGTGGTCGCTACGAAGCATAAAGAAAAAATGATATGATAACAAGACCGAGGGAGGTATAGTATTCCCCTCGGTCTTATTATCATACTCTTTATGACTCGAAAAAGAGGAACTTTTTATCATGGAACCCGATGGCATGGCGATTTTCGCGGGCAGTGGTAGTCGTAAGCTGACTGCTCGCATCTGCGAATACTTGAATATTCCACAAGGAAATAACGAAACACTACGCTTTTCAGATGGCAACATTTTTGTGCGCATTGAGGACAATGTACGAGGACGCCGCGTCTATATTGTACAGACAACGGTGTTTCCCGCCAACGACAATTTTATGGAGTTACTCTTCTGGATCGATGCCTTTAAGCGTGCTGGGGCGGCAGAGGTTACAGTGCTTATTCCCTATTTCAGTTATGCCAAAGGGGATAAGAAAGACGAACCACGCGTTTCTATTCGTGCCCGCGTCTGTGCCGATGCCATTGAGGTCGCAGGTGCCGACCGCGTGGTGACAATGGACCTGCATGCACCACAAATTCAAGGCTTCTTTCATAAGCCCGTCGATAATCTCTATGCCCTGCCACTTTTATGTGAGCGGATTCAAGCATTAAACCTGGATGATCTGGTCATCGTATCGCCAGATGTTGGCTTCGCAAAACAGGCACGCCGCTTCGCCTCTAGCCTTGGTGTCTCCATCGCTATCGCTGATAAAGAGCGTCTTGCCCATGACGAAAAAGCCTCCATACTCCATATCATTGGTGAAGTCAAAGACAAAAACGTTGTGATTGTCGATGATTTTACTATTTCGGGCGGCACACTAGTTGATGCATCAATCAAGCTGTTAGAACGGGGTGCACGCGATGTACACGCAGTCGTCACACATGGCGTCTTAGCGAAAGGCTCGATTGAGCGCATCGACAACAGCCCACTCAAAAGCTTGATTATGACCGATACCGTCGAGAACCAGCCCGTAGAGTTCTCCAACAAGATAGAAATTGTCTCGGTTGCCTCCCTCTTCGGCGAGGCCATTCGCCGTATTCACGACCGCGAAAGCATCAGCGAGATGTTTGGTTAGAAGAGAGCGTCTTGTGAGGTGGCATGCCACCTCACAAGACGCTCTCTTCTATAATGCCGTAAGATATGCTGGCAAATCAGCGATTGAGGGCAAGGTAGCGTCGGGATGTACTTTTTGTAGGAGTGGGGAATCAGCTTTGTGTTTACCCGTGTAGACGAGTATGCCGCGCATATCGGCATGTTGTGCTCCTGCCACATCATTCTCGATGTCGTCACCAACCATGAGGGCTTCCTGTGCTTGCACACCTATCGTAAGTAGAGCTTGCTCAAAGAACGCTCGATCTGGTTTCCCTAGCACGACTGCTTGTTTTCCTGTCGCAATTTCTAATGCCCGCACATAAGGGCCGCTATCTAACTGCAAGCCGTTGGCGGTACGCCAGTACATATTTGTATGCATTGCAAGCAAGGTAGCCCCATTCATCACCATACGGAATGCGTTGTTCATCGCTTCATAAGTGAGCAACTCTTCCGCGCCACCAATGACTACAACGCCGACATTCCCAGTAGACGGCTCGACCAGTTCAATACCTGCAAAATCGGCGGCGGTATCACCTTTTGTAAGTACCCAGCAACGCTTTCCCGCGAAGTGCTGACGGATGTAGTTAGCCGTTGCGACTGGCGCGGTAAGCAGACGTTCTTCAGTGATGGGTAGGCCGATCTGTTGTAGACTTTGTGCTAATGTTGTGCGGTTCATCGTCGTTGTATTTGTGATAAAGCACGTCTGATAGCCTTTTTGGTCGAGCCAACGAAGTGTTTCAGCAGCACCTTGAATGGGTTGCATACTTACATGCAAAACACCATCAATGTCGAGTAACACACCACGAACCATGACTATTCTCCTCTTCATCAAAGAATGCGGAACTCGTCCAATTATGCCTACATGCCATAGGATACCATGTATTCGGCGTTCTGCAACGTTAATAATAAGAGAGACGTAGAGGTATATGACAAATGGAAAGTCAGCATGACACAAGCTTAGAGATAGTGTATAATAAAGCCGCTAGCCATTCTTTGTTGAAGAGCAAGCTGGAAGATTTGAGGGAGGAGTTTCCTTTATGAATGGTGACATGACCGGACGTGTCATCAAGGGTCGCTATAAACTGATCGACGAACGTGGACGGGGCAGTTTTGCTACCGTCTATATTGCGCGTGATCTGGAAGATAATCATATTTACGCCATTAAAATGATGCATGTCGAACTGTCAAACGATGGTGAACTCCTCGCACGTTTTCAGCGTGAAGCCCACATTCTCTTGAACTTGAGCGATCCCCATATTGTACGTATCGTTGATTATGGCAACGATGACAACATGCACTACATAGTCATGGACTACATTGATGGGCAGAACCTAAAGTACCATATGCTCACCGATGGGCAGATGGATACGTTACATGCTTTGAACTATGCGCGTCAGATAGCGGAGGGCTTGGATACAGCATACAGACAGGGGGTTGTGCATAGAGACATCAAACCGCAAAACATTCTTATTGATAGTAATGATATGGTCAAGCTCGCTGACTTTGGTCTGGCGCGAGGTCGTGAGACAGTAACACTGACACAATCCAATGTGTTTATGGGTACTGCCTATTATATTTCGCCTGAGCAAGCGGAGAGTGGTCGCTCCGCGGATACGCGTTCCGATCTCTATTCTGTTGCAACGGTCCTGTTTGAAATGTTAGCCGGTACGCCCCCTTTTCAGGGTGAGACAGCAGTTGATATCGTTATCAAACACATGAATGATAAAGTTCCTTCTATCTGCCGTATCCGTCAGGATTTGCCGATAGAGATGGACCAGTTCATGCAAAAAGCTCTTGCGAAATCACCAGTGGATCGCTATGCGACACCACAAGAGTTCGTAGCAGCCTTGGAGCAAATTCATGAACGAGTTCTGGCGATGCCAACAGATAAGCGGCATGCACAACTTGCAGGACCGAATGTGGGAAGAATGGTCAACGACAGTGAGAATGCCTATGCTATCAAACCTCTTCCGCAAAAAGAGGCTCGTATCATTGTCCTTTCAAACGGACAAACGATAGCTTTAAAAGGAGAACTGATGGTTGTGGGCCGACAGGACCCAACTCTCGGCATTTTCCCGGAAATTACGTTAGCGGACAAGACAGTTGGCAGACGACATGCCTACCTGCGTAACCAACAGGGAACGTTTACCGTAGAAGACTTGAACGCTTTAAATAAGACGCGCTTGAATGGAGTCATCTTGACACCACACGAGGAACGCACACTCAAAGACGGTGATGTCCTTCGCTTTGGCAGTGTCGAGGTACGTTTTGAAATGCGATAAGTGGAGTGTTGACAAGCACTGGTGGGCATTGACAGGTTTTCTTTCGTAGGTCCTGACATGCACGTACATGTTCTGACACGTACTGCGTCGCAGTTGTAGGGGTACTCTCATGGAGTACCCGATTGAGATCGGGTGGTAGAGAACGCTCTGCCGCCCCTACGAGCAGAGGGGTAAATTATTATGTTTGAACAACTTACGCTCTTGGTTGTCGCCATTGCTGGACTTCCAGTTTCAGGCACGGTTATTGCAGTCGCAGGTGTCGTTCTGGCGTTGGTTGTTGCTATCGGCGGTTTCTTAGTCTACCGCAGCGGTGGCAAGAAGGGTACAAAAGCCGCGACGGGTACAGGGAACAACGATTGGCAACGACAGTCACAGCAGCCAGGAGGAGCGGCGAGTGGCTGGAATCCACAAGGTTCTGGCAATGATCCACAGCAGCAGTGGGGACAGCAACAAGCTCAAGGGCCGCAACAGGGTTGGGGTGCTCCACAGAATGCACCGATGCAACAACAAGGGGCGAACTCTTGGGGTGGACAGAACGGTATGCAGCAAGGGGTGAGCACTCCCTGGGCAGATAACCAGGGGAACATGCCTCAACAACCTGCTTGGGGTGGAGGCATGCCAAATGGACAGCAAGGCACTCAGTGGGCTACTTCTGGCAATCCAGGAGCACAACCTGTTCCTGTGAATCAATGGGACCCACAAGCCAACGGGCAAGGTGGACGACAGGCGTGGGACGCGCAACCCGCACCAGTGGCACAAGAGCCTGCATGGGGACAACCAGCACAGCAACAATGGGGCGGGCAAGCAAATGTTGCTCCTCAAGCACCACAAGCTCCTACTGCACTTGGCGGTGGGCTGGGCTCTGGACCTTCCTGGAATCAGCAAGGCTTTGGACAGAATGGGCAAAACGGGCAAAGTGGTTCGGCTGATGGATG
Organism: uncultured Ktedonobacterales bacterium; assembly: GCA_964657325.1. GTDB lineage: Bacteria > Chloroflexota > Ktedonobacteria > Ktedonobacterales > Ktedonobacteraceae > JBBQVS01. The sequence continues at coordinate 43,071 of CAZZVE010000014.1, read as the reverse complement.
GGGTGCTCCACAACAGCAGCAAGCTCCACAAAACGCGAACAATGCATTGGGTAGTTTCGCTGGTATAGGGAGTGTTCCACAAGCTCCAGCATGGCAGCAGCAACAAGGTGTTCCTGGTATGCAGCAAAATCAGGGTATGCCGTTCGATGCCATGAATAACGGCTATGGAGCGAATGATGGTGATAAGACCATTATGCGTCCCGCCGGTGGCGGTCTTGGACTGGTTCGTGTTGAAGAAGGCAAAGAGCCTGGACGCGAATACAAGATCGTCAAGGAGTCACTTAGCATCGGACGCAGTCGTGAGAGCGATATCTTCCTGGAAGACTTGGCGGTATCACGCCTTCACGCCTCCGTTGTCAATCTAGGCAATGGGCAATATGCGCTCAAAGACGAAGGCAGTGCGAATGGCACGAAGGTCAATGGGCAACTAGTCAACAAATTCCAGACCTTTCCATTGCAAGAGGGTGATCGTATTCAACTCGGTCAGACTGTGCTCGTGTTTGCTCGTGGCTAAAAAATATTCACTGTGAAGCATGACGGCAAGAATACTATATACAGTATTCTTGCCGTCATGCTTCACAGTGGAAAAATTGTTGAAGTGCAAGAGGAAAGTTCTGCATCATCATGCAACGAGACGATTTATTAGGTACAACGTTAGGTAACTATCGTATTCTTGCATCCCTTGGTCAAGGCGGTATGGCTCGCGTCTACCGAGCATATCAGGAAAGTCTTGATCGTGAAGTTGCGGTAAAAGTGCTACCTCCATGGTATGCCGCAGACCGTAACTTTGTTGAGCGTTTCAACCTTGAAGCAAAGCTCGTTGCGCGTCTCTCCCACCCCAATATCGTCACTGTTCATGATGCAAGTGAACAAAACGGACATCTTTACATTGTGATGCAACTCGTAGATGGAGGCACACTCAAACATCGCTTGGATCAGCTTCACGTACAGGGTTATGCTATGAATGCGATAGAGGCTGTTCCTATCTTTGTACAACTTGCCAACGCATTAAACTATGCGCATGAACAAGGAGTTGTTCACCGCGATGTAAAGCCAGTGAATGTTCTGATGGATCGCTCTGGACGCCCGATTCTCTCAGACTTTGGTATCGCAAAGGTACTAGCGAGTACAAAAGATTCTTTGACACGTCCTGGGGCAGGTGTTGGGACACCTGAATATATGTCACCAGAGCAATGTTTGGGAGGTGCTGTTGACGGACGAGCAGATATTTATGCACTGGGTGCAATGTTGTTCGAGGTGCTAACAGGTCAAACACCGTTTCTTGGAGAGAACTATCCTGCGCTCGCACACAGCCACATTTATGAAACACCTCCACGACCCACAACACTTAATCCTGCGATTTCGCCTATGCTGGAACAAATCATTCTTACAGCTCTCATGAAGAATCCCTTGCAACGCTACCAATATGCAAGCGATATGGCAGAAGCACTTGAACTCACACAACCTCGGTTTTCCACAGGACATCATGTAGCCGTATATGCACAGCCATTTACGACGCCTGCTACACCGCTCAATGGAGGTAATACACTACCCGAATATCCACAATCTGGCCATACTGTACCCTATACAACAGGAATGTATACATGCCCCAACTGTCGGCAGTTCAATAAAGCACAGATGCGGTTTTGCACAAAATGTGGCTCTCCTCTGAATCAGTGTGCCACCTGTGGAGGACAAAATCCAGCAAACAATCGCTTCTGCACACGATGTGGAAATGCACTCATCAGGAATTAACAAACTCATCCTCGTTTGCTGCGGAGAGGCGTTCCAGCATTTTCCTCTGATCGTCAATACGTTTTCGCTGACGAAGCAGACGCTGCTCTGCTGTCAACGAGAGCAATAGGTGAACGCGTTCCACCACTTTCATCGGTTGCGCGGGTTTCGTGATGTATTCGACCGCCCCTTCTTCAAAGCCTCGTATTTGATCAGAAAAATGCACAAGTGCGGTCAAAATGATGACAGGCAACGTTGGATATTGCTGTACCTCATGAAGCCATCGGAGCACATCCCAACCTGATACACCCGGCATCATGAGGTCTAACACGAGCAAATGAGGCTGATATTGTGGAATCATCTTAATCGCTTCTTCTCCACTTGCCACATCAAGAACATCATACCCAGAGTGCCGCAAGAAAAAGCAGAGTACCTGCCGTATGTCTGCTTCATCTTCAACAACAAGAATTTTGTGATTTTTTGCACTTGTTTGCATATATAGCACCTACCTCTACATCAAAACCACCAGGTAGTATTTTTAAATAGCTGAGCGACTACGCCGTTTCAGTGGGAAACGCACTTCAGCAATTGTATGTTCTACAGAAGTATTCTTCTCAGCAAGTGGCACTTGAAAATGCTCACGTCGTAACGAAAATTCTCCATCGAGATCCCCAATAAGATGCTTGATAAGCGAAAGACCCAGGCCCTCGAAGTTTCCTCCTTCAGTACTATCCTCAAGAGGAAGTTCAAAGTTGGGACCACTTCCTGTATCAGCCACTTGTACAATGACGATACCATCCTCTTCGCGTCCTGTGATCGTAATAGTACCCTCTGTCTGATCTGCCATTCCATGCTTAAGCGCATTGGAAACCATCTCGTTCAGCACCAAGGCCAAAATAGTTACAGCGCGAGAGGGGATAACTATAGAGCTTGGTTCAACGTCGAATACAATATGTTTATCTGGCGGACGCAGATTTGCGTTGGCGACACCAACAATCTTGCGTGCAATGTCGTCAATACGCGCCTCGCTCACATCCTCATGCGCCAATAAGTCATGTGTCTCGGCAAGCCCCTGAACGCGGTTCACGCTTTCCGCAAGTGTGTTGCTCACTTCAACCGATTTTGAACGTCTGCGCTGTAACGAGAGAATACCAGCAACAGTGGCAAGATTGTTTTTGACCCGATGATGCAGTTCTCGTAAAAGTGCTGATTTCAGTTCAAGCCCACGACGTGTCTCTTCGTAAAGTCGGGCATTGTCAATAGCGATAGCGGCTTCGTTAGCAAAGGTAATGACGAGTTGCATCTGCTCAGGACTAAGCATGTGACGATGGCTACTATAGATGCAGATGCATCCAAGAATTTTCTGCTTTACTTGTAATGGAACACACAACACGGCATGTATTTCTGCCGAGACAAAAGGGTCACTATGCAAAATACAATGCTCATCAGCATGAAAGCAATCAACCGCCATGCTTGGTCTACCAGTTTGGACAGAGCGTCCAGCACAACATTGACCCAGGTTTATCTGCATACGACGAGCTAAGGCGTCATTTAATCCGTAGTGTGCCAGGACGTGTAGCGTTTGTGTGTCGGAGTCAAGCGAAAAAATGCAAGAGCGTTCAGCACCCGAAAGATGTACCGCCTGCGTAGTAATAATTTGCAAGACCTCATCAAGGTTGAGCGTCGAAGCGATAATTGACGAGACGCGATGTATGGTCGCTAATTCATGCACCTTGCGACGCAATTGCTCATCTGTCTGTTCATAAAGACGCCCATTCTCGATGTTGATTGCCACAATACCCGCGACAACTTCAACAAAACTCATCTCTTCTCGTGTGAAATCGCGTGCAGCCGTTGACTGCACGCTGATAACACCAATCAGCCGTTCGGAATTACCAAAGAAGATAATTGGTAATGCCATCAGTCCATGATAGTTATCGCTATACGCATTTGCCTCATTTGCAAAGTTGGGGTTTGCATGAGCATCATGTTCAAGCAAAGGTCGTCCCTTGTCGGCAACCCACCCGCTATAGCCTTCACCGAGACGCAGAGTAAAATGCATACCACCAAGTGGTCGTGGACCATTAGTAGCACGTAGTGTTAGCATACGTTGCATGTCATCGTAGAAGAAGATGGAGCAAAGATCGACGTGCAGTTCTTCAGCAACCACCTGTGCCGTAACATCGAGCGTTTGATCCAGGTCCATTGAGGAATTGCTAAAGCCGTTAATACGCTGTAGTGCCAGGAGACGATACTCTAACTGCTGAGAAGCCTGTGCCCGCTCCAGGGAGAAGCGGTCAGACACAGTTTGATAGCCAGTTGTCAGTGCAAGCACACTCTCGGATTGTAGTGCATAAAGGCGTTTGGTGGCTTCTAATAGGAGAGGAAGGTTTTCAGCAAAAAGAGCTTGCAACTCGTTTGCCAGCGCATCAACGTAGCGTTGAAAACCATTTAAACGGACATCAAGTTTCCCGCCTTGCTCTGCAAGCCAACGACCTGATTGTTCGAGACGAGTTGCGAGTAGAGAGCTACTTGACGGCTCGTCACCGACTAAAGCGTTGAGGAGCAATGAAGCATCACTTCCCTCTTCCGGGCCATAACTTGTGCCAGAGGCATGTTGAAGACATACTTGTAGACGTGCAACATGCTGAGACAGCATCTGCTCTACGTTGGCGCTTTGCGTCACTTCCTACTTCCTCTTCCACTACAGCATGGTTCCATTACCATACATGTTTCTATTTTTGTATTGTAAGTGTGCCACGTTGTGGTGTCAAGAGTTGTAGTGCTGATATTCAGCACCATATCGTGGACATTAAATAATTAACGGGAAACATAGAATGCTGTAGAGGCTTTCATTCATTCCGCCCTCTTTCCAATTGTATGTTGTAGCAAGGGCGGAATGAATGAAAGCCTCTACAAAACGTTTCTTTGTAATTCGCGCAAAGGGGGACGAATTTCCTATATAAACATCATTTCTTTACTATCCAATATATGGCTCGTCGTAACTACCAGGGGAACGAATAAAGCTAAATAGATTTAAGTAGCACACATAGGGGATGTTTGTGATGAGATGCTCACGTTGTGATATGCCACTCTCGCCCACAAAAACAAGCTGTCCACGCTGCGGCACTGTGGTCGCATCAAGCAGCTTTAAGGAACAGGGAGAACGACCATTTGCGTTCGTACAGGCTCCGGCCTACCAGGGACAGCAGAATAATCCCAGTGTTGTTGGGACAGCGGTCGAGGTCGCTCCTGTGCAATATACCTGGGCACCACAAGCCAAAAGTGTGCAGGAAACACCATTGGTAACAGCATTACTTCCTCCACAAACTCTTTTGACATCCAGGCTGGAAGACGCTCAAGCATCCACCCACATACAAGAGGCGCAGCCATTCTCAATCCCATCTCCTATATCTAAAGCAAACAATCGCTCAGCAGGTATGGGGTTTGGTCTCGCTGGTCTCTGTACTGTTTTGGCCTGTCTACTTTTGCTCTTTGTCTACGTTATAGCACAAACACTACCACCACCCGACGGTTCCTCAGTCACCCGTTTAGCAAACAGGTCTTCGGTGGTTGCACAAAACACACCAATGATAGACCTGAGTTCAACAGCAACAACACCCGCAGTTTCACCAACTGCAACATATCCAGGACAGCAATATATTGCGAATGCACAAACAGCGACGACAATAAATGCTGTAACAGCACAACCAACGCTTCCGGCTTCCACATTCACAGTTGGGCAAAAAATATATATTACATTTGATGTACACCCGAATGGTCATCTAGGAGCAATCTGCCTGCTCTGGTTCATTAATGCAACACAATTCGCCAGTTATCCCTTCGCCCTTAACACGACCAATACCACCTCGGCTTACTCATATGCCGCCACGAGGAATGCTGGCCCTGGCTATGTCGAGATTTACTGGGAGAATGCACCTTCCTGCATAGACCCAAACAAGGTTCTTAGCGATCATATAGACTTTACGGTAACTGCTGCATAACGTTTACTCTATTTGTGCTTGTGGAGATACGTCTTTGAAGTGTACGACATGTGGGCAAGCTCTCTCGTTACGTATGACATATTGTTCTGTCTGTGGGACACCTACGTCTTACACTGCTGAACCACAAAGTATTTCCGTAGGTTACGTATCGGCGCAAAAGTACTCTCTTGTCGCAATGCAGAATGCAGTACAACTCTCGCCAGCAAAAAAGCGTCGTTGGGATGGTGCCTTTCTACTCGCAATTGCTATGTGCGTCCTGCTCCTCTTGAGTATTGGCGCATACAAACTTCTACGAATTGCAAACGGAACAGGCATTGCAAAACAAGCAACTACACCGTCGGGAAATGTTTTCGTTCCTTCTGCTTCTGCTATTCTTAAAAATGTTCAGACAAGTAGTGATATTAATGATACTCTTGCGCCAACTCAGATCACGAAGACATTTATGGCGAACCAGAAAGTCTATGTAACCTTCACAATTACTTCGGGAAATCAGGATGGGTCAATTGAAGCAAAGTGGTATGCTAATGGACAAGTTGTAGCCAGTGCTGTATTACATCATTTGCATGAAAACACTCATGGAGTATTTTCAAGTGTATATGTTACTGCCACGCCTGATGGAGCAATCGAACTTTACTGGTGTACACAACTTGATTGTAGTGATGCTCAACTCGCGCAAGTTGTCCATTTCGTTGTAACTCCTATTGATACAGCACATTTACATAAATATATAAAAAGAGCTAACACGTTTCAAACATATACCAGAAAGGCATAGATAACACACAAAAATTATGTTATAGTAGTGCCTGTTTATCAACATAAAGACGAATGTAAAAGAGCATAAAGACTAACCTGCAACTATTAGGAGGCATATCTTGCATTGTACAAATTGTGGCACAGTTCTTCAGGCTGGTATGGCTACCTGCCCAACCTGTGGAACTCCTGTATCCTATCCCGCACAACAACGCTCACCCTCGTATGACCCAACGATTGTTGCCTCACCATATGCCCCACCGCAAAACGCGCAGACAGGGTATAGCGCAAATCCATATGATGCTGCACAGTCGGGAGGGACTCAGTACGCTCCATACAGCAATGTACCATCAGCACAAAATCCATACGGGAGTGCTGGCTATAATCAACCTGTACAACCGCCACCAAACTACGGCTATCCACAGGTGCCTCCTTACGGGAATTATGTTCCTGGTGGTGCACCGGGTAGTTATGGTGTACTACCAGCACAACCCCCGAAAAAGCGAAGTCGTGTTGGACTGATTATTGGTATTGTTGTAGGTGGCGTATTATTACTGTGTGTTGGTCTTGCTGCCCTGGGAGCTATTATTAGTAATCAGGCAGGAAAAACAGCGACTTCAGGCGCAAAGAATACAAACCAAACGAATGCAGCACCGTCTGGGAAGAGTGTTGTATCTTCTGCTGCCACGATTTTGCACAATCCGCAGACAAGTACTGACGTTGACAAAGATCTCAATCCAACACACATTACCAGTACATTCACGACGAACCAGTCAGTGTACGTAACCTTTGATATCGATTCTGGTGATAAGGATGGCTATATCCAGGCAAAATGGTATGCTGATGGGCAAGTGCTCAGCGCAAGATCGTTCGCACACACACACACACATAATGTTGGTGTTTTCTCACGATTATTTACGACAGCCACAAACAACGGTGCCGCCGAACTTTATTGGTGTACAAAATCCGATTGTAGTGATGCTCAACTCGCACAGGTCATTCATTTTACAGTAAATGGCACTGGACTTGTCCCAACAGGATCAAGTATTGCGGGGATACAAGACGCGCATCGTCGTGGCTTGTGAAGAGCTACCCTGATAAACGTTGACACTCGAACATGGCAATGGCGGTAGAGGCAGCAATTCATTGCGCCCAATGATGGGTCGGGAGGGGTTCGCATTGGAAGCGAGAATCATTGCTGACACGTTGCCCCACCACCCCCATCATTGGGCGCAATGAATTGCTGCCCCTACCGAGAACAATTATCGTTTTTGGTTGTCAATATTCATCAGGGCACCCTGAACACTATTCAGCATGTTCAATAATGTTTCACGCTCTTGAGCATTTAGTGGTAACAAGGGCATACGTGGTAGGCCACCGTAACCAGCGGTGAGTTCAAGTGCAGCCTTCAGTCCTGGCACACCATAAATCGTTGTCACAGCATTATTGGCTGGAATGATTTGTACTTGCAAGGCGCGTGCCTCATTCAGTTGACCTGCATCGAAGAGTGCTTGCACATTCCGTACTTCTTGTGGAAAAACATTCGCTAGTGCACTTACCGCTCCAACCGCTCCTACAGCAAGGGCAGGCAATAGATAGCTAGCACTGCCCGCAAATACTGTAAAGGTGTCAGGCACAGAGGCAACAATTTGCGCTAGTTTGGCAATGTTGCCCGCGCTATCTTTGACCCCGATGATATTCGTATGTTCGGCAAGCATACAAATGGTGCTGGCATCGAGATCAAGGCCAGCAGTATTTGCGGGCATGTTATATATTAAAATCGGTACTGGACTTGCATCAGCAACAGCGTGATAGTGTGCGATTAGTGCCTGCTTGCTCATACTACCTCTGTAGTAAAAGGGAGGAAGGACGAGCACGATATCAGCCCCGTGCTCAGCAGCAGTACGACAATTGGCAATAGTATTGCGCGTTGATGAGTCGCCGCAGCCGACAATAAGGGGCATAGCTTGTGACACATTCCCCATTTCCTCGCGGGCTGCCTGAATGAGTCGTATACGTTCATCGTTTGTTAAATGAACGGCCTCACCATTGCTACCCATCAGCACATAGCCTGCTATACCACTATCAACCAGCCTATGCATATGGCGTTGTAGAGTTGGAATATCGAGTTCATCATTTCCATCGAAGAAAGTAGGTAGTGGAGGATAAATTCCATTAGCTAAGCGTGAGTTCATATTGCGCTATCTCCCCTATTAAACGTTGTCTAGGACAGTATAGCATAGTATCCGTCTCGCTTACCGCAACACGTTTAGTGCGAGGACTCCTAGAATGATGATAGCACACAGGGTGACACCAATCCATACCATACGCATCATTGCATCACGCTTGGCCTGCCGTTGTCGCAAGTCTCCCACACGCGCATCCTCGGCAGGACACCAATGAGCTGTACCACAGTAGGGGCAGAGCGGGAACAACTCATAGGGAGGACAAAGACCAGTTTGATTGCCTGTCTTCCCATACGTGTGTAGCCCCACCTCATAGCGTATTTGCTCACTCTCGAACACAGCAGTGCAGTGTATACAGCGTAGCAGCAAATATTCCGTCCAGTCGCTAGCCTGGCACTTAGGACAGAAAAGCGGGAGCATACTGCTCTGTACACCCTTCTGTGTAGGACGCCAGTGATTGTGGCAACGATGGCAATAGTAGGCATGTTCATGCGTTTCCGCTGCCACACCACGCAATAGGCCCTCATACTGTAAGATATGTGCTTCATTGGGTGAGAGATCATAGGAGATATCAATGAGATCAACATGAGTGGCGCGCTTATCTTGCAACACAGGAAAGTCATAATGACGTTGACGATCTCGACGCGCTGATGGCGAAACGTCCGAAGAAGCCTTTTTGGGAAAAGATCGAGCTGCGTATGGTACATCAGCAATACCAGTTGAGGAGGCATGAAGAGTACGGCTCGTGCGACGTTGATCATAGTCTCGACGTGCATTTGGATCATTTAGTGTCTGGTATGCTTGCAGCAAGACGCGCATACGTTCATGCGCATCGTCACCTTTATATACGTCAGGGTGATATTGTAATGCAAGCTTTTTGAATGCGGCTTTGATGTCGCTCGTGGGAGCATCAACCGCAACACCGAGCAATGCGTAATAATCAGTAGTAGCGTCCAAGTATATGTAATCCAAAGTTACTAGCAGCACATATCGTAGTATGATATCCATACTCACGTACTGTTTATTGCCTGAAAAATGTTGTTCTCTATTTCATAGACGAACAAAAAGGGAAAAGGTTGTATTATGGAATATTCACGGGAATATCAGGTACTCTTAGAGGCATGTAAACAGGAGGGCTGTGCTCTATGTCGCCTATCTTATGAAAGTACATACCGCTATCTCGATGCATGGAAATATGAACTCTTCACAGATGTCGATTTGCAAAAAGAATTGCGCCGTTCATTAGGCTTCTGCCATACACATACATGGCAACTGGCCCAAATGGGCGCCTCACTTCAGATCGCGCAGAACTACCGCTCTATCTTGTCCGATACGATGAGCCAATTACAAGAAGCCGAAGGGACACCATCAGGCGGTCTCTTACGACGTTTCTTCGATACGAAGCAAGAAGCTCAACGACCTCGCTGTCCAGCCTGCCGTCAACAAGAGGAGGCTGAAGTACATTTTGTACATACTCTACGCCATGCCATACTCGACGCGGCATTTTACACAACATTTACTCAATCACGTGGTCTCTGCCTGCACCATCTTCACCTCGCCAGCGAACTCAAGGTGTCCGATACTCCTGGCGACTGGCTTTCGCAACTGCGTAAAGGACAGATTGCGTGTTTACAACGACTCGATACACAGCTTGCCGAAATGATACGTAAACACGACTATCGTTTTAAGGATGAGGAGCGAGGTCCCGAAATGGTTTCCTGGCTGCATGCCGCTGGTTTGGTAGCTGGTGAAGAAATAAAATAGGATACTGTGTGCATGCCTGTAAATTCCTTTGGAATTTACAGGCATGCACACAGTATCCTATTTTATTGTAGTGCGCTCATAGGTACCGCATCATGGTCATCCACATGCACAAAGTCGCGGGCTGAGACGCTAGCACCACGAGGTTGCACACGCCAGAAGTCGTGTTGCACTTGCTCCCATGAGGTCAGAAGAGCTAGTGCATGCTTACTGCGTGTCCTCTTAGCATGAAGACTCACAACGATGCGGAGAGCCTCACGCTCACTCTCGTCGTCAATACGCTCAAGGTCCACTAAATCATTGTTGTAACGGCTAGGCAAGGCATTTTCAGGATCGAAGACATAGGCAACACCCGATGACATGCCTGCACCAAAGTTTCGTCCAGTCTCACCGAGTACAACAATCATGCCACCCGTCATGTACTCACAAGCATGATCGCCAACACCCTCGACAACGGCAAGTGCCCCACTGTTACGCACAGCAAAACGCTCACCTGCACGTCCAGCCGCGAACAGTTGTCCACCTGTTGCACCATACAAGACAGTATTGCCCAGGATGGTATTTTTGTACGTCTCGAAGGTCGTGCTACTCGATGGGGCGATAATAATTTGGCCTCCGGTCATGCTCTTACCGACGTAATCGTTGGCCTCTCCGTTAAGGATAAGGCGCATGCCGGGCACATTGAACGCGCCAAAGCTTTGTCCAGCTGATCCTTGGAATGTACAGGTGATGCTCACTCCGGGTAGGCCAGCATTGCCATAACGACGGGCTATTTCGCCCGCGAGTCCCGCGCCGATAGAGCGATCCCCGTTACGAATAGTGTGCTGTACCAGAATGCTTTGCCGTCCAGACAACGCCTCTTCTGCCTCAAGCATTAACTGCACCGCGACCGGAGATTGTGGCAAGGTGGCATGTTTTCCTGGCACCGAACGTACTGGCAAGGTTGCAAGTAGTGGTGTCATATCGACATTCGCGTCTGGCGAGGCTTGCAGCAAATCAGCATGCCCGACCAGATCGTCAAAACGAGCAACACCAAGACTTGCCATCAATTCTCGCACCTCTTCGGCTACCAGCGTGAGATAGTTGATGAGGTGTTGTGATTGACCAGAAAACTTGGCGCGTAGGTCTTCACGCTGTGTTGCGATACCTGTTGGACAGGTGTTGAGGTGACATTGCCGTGCCATATCGCACCCAAGCGAGACAAGAGCGGCCGTACCAAAGGCAAATTCTTCCGCGCCGAGGAGCGCACCAACGATGACATCGCGTCCCGTTTTGAAGCCGCCATCGACACGCACCTTGACACGCTGGCGTAACCCGTTGCGCACCAGTACCTGTTGTGCTTCTGCCAAACCACGCTCCCACGGCATACCGGCATGTTTGATTGATTGTAGTGGCGATGCACCTGTACCACCATCATGCCCACTGATCAGCACGTAGTCCGCATGCGCTTTTGCAACACCCGCTGCTATAGTGCCAACGCCAATACTCGCAACAAGTTTGACGCCAACCTTTGCAGTGGGATTCACCTGATGCAGGTCATAGATCAGCTGCGCGATATCCTCGATACTGTAGATATCGTGATGCGGTGGTGGCGAGATAAGCGCAACACCAGGAGCAGTATGACGTAGTTTGGCGATAAAAGGCGTGACTTTAAACGGCGGCAATTGACCACCTTCGCCAGGTTTTGAGCCTTGCGCCATCTTGATCTCGATCTCTTCGGCACGAACAAGATATTCGGGCGTCACCCCAAAGCGTGCGGAGGCAACCTGCTTGATTTTGCTACTCACAGGAAAGCCGTTAAGCGTTTCAGAATACCATGCAGGGTCTTCGCCACCCTCACCTGTGTTGTTGCGACCACCGATACTGTTCATAGCGGCGGCTATCGTGCGATGCGTCTCCGGACTGAGCGCACCCACTGACATAGCAGACACCACGAAGCGCGCACGTATCGACTCCATTGACTCCACTTCCTCTAGTGGAATAGGCGTCGTAGGAGCAAAGCGAAGCAGGTCGCGCAACGCGGTTGCAGGACGATGATAGACAAGCGATGTGAACTGCTGATAATCTTCTCTATTACCACTCAAAGCGGCTTTTTGTAGCGCACGTACAATTAGAGGATTATATGCGTGGTATTCAGCGTCGCGTCGGAAACGATAGCGACCCAGGTCGGTCAGCTTGCGGCGGCGTCCACCAGCATCTACAGCTTTTTCTTGCCCTTCTTGTACAGCATGAGCTTGCTCGATGATGTGCGAGGCCACAAGTGACAGGCTTATATTACCAGGATGAGCGGCGGAGCCTGTAAAGCATCTATCGATGAAGCTAGGCTCAAGGCCAATCACCTCGAACTGACCAGCACCAATGATGTTGCGAATATTCGAGATACCCATACGTGCCATCACCTTGCGTAGACCGTCCTCAATCACATGGAAGTAGCGGTCCACGGCTTCCTCTTGTGTCAGGTCCTCTAGTTTGCGCTCACCCGCAAGTGCTCGCACACTTGCTAGTGCAAGTGAAGGCGTCACCGCTTCAGCACCATAGCCAAGAAGCAAAGCCATCTGGTGAATATCCCATGCTGTCCCGGTCTCACACACTATTGTGACGATAGCGCGGATACCGCGCCGAATGAGCGCGTGATGAATGTTGCCAACTGCAATGAGCATTGGTATAGGTGCTTGAGATAGCGATGCGTTGCGATCACTCAAAACGAGCAGCGTTGTACCTTGCTCGATAGCTGCTATAGCGTGTTGTTGCAGAGCGTCGAGAGCGTTTTCTAATGCCTCAGGCCCAGCATCTACAGCAAATGTTGTGTCCAATGTCATTGTACTAAAGTTAGGGCTAGTTCGCAGAAGCGTCAACTGTGCTTCTGTTAAAAGAGGCGAGTTGATGTGTAGCAAACGGGCATGAAGCGGGGTTTCTGTAAGCAAGCTTTGGCGATAACCAAGATAGGAGCCGAGCGACATCACAATACGTTCACGTAAAGGGTCGATAGGTGGATTTGTTACCTGCGCGAAACGCTGGTGAAAGTGATCGTCGAACGAGCGCACCTGGCGCGATAATACCGCAAGCGGTGCGTCATCGCCCATGCTCCATACAGGCTCTTTGTTATCTGTCAGCATGGGTCGCAAAACCATTTCGACATCTTCATGTGTATAGCCGAAAAGTTGCTGCCGTGCAAACAGAGCATCACTCTGTAATATGTCCTCCTGTGGCAACGAGGTATCATGAGGTAATGGAGTTAAACGCTGACTGGCTATCCATTCCTGATATGGCTGTTTCTGGGCGAGGGCAGTTTTAATTTGTGCATTATGCAATACAACATGGTGCTCGACATCAACAGCGATCATTTCCCCAGGTCCCAGGCGTCCTTTCTCAACAACATCATGTTCATCAAGCGAGACAACACCCGCTTCTGATGCTACAATAAGCAATCCTTGCGAGGTCAATGTGTAGCGTGAGGGTCGGAGACCGTTGCGGTCAAGTGCTGCACCTACAACACGTCCATCACTGAAGACGAGAGCGGCAGGACCATCCCATGGCTCAATTAAGCCCGCATGATACGCACACCACGAACGTTGCGCCTCGTCTAATGTCTCATCTTGCTCCCACGCAGGTGGAACCAGCATTTGCATTGCTTGTAAAAGATCACGGCCCGAACAGGTAAGCAGTTCTAGCACGTTATCGAGTTGGGCAGAGTCGCTCACTGTTCCAGGTTGTATTACTGGCAAGAGATTTTGTACTCGCTCTCCCCATATAGGCGAGGACAAGGAGCCTTCGCTTGCAGACATCCAGTTACGATTGCCTTGTACGGTATTAACCTCTCCGTTATGTGCAAGAAATCGTAGAGGTTGTGCAAGAGGCCAAGACGGGAAGGTGTTTGTGCTGTAACGCTGATGGAATACGGCTATTGCGCTGGTGTAACGTGGGTCGGCAAGGTCAAGATAAAACTGCGCCAACTCGCTTGGTGCCAGTAATCCTTTATAGATAAGTGTGCGGTGCGAGAATGAGACAATGTAGCACTCGGAAACGGAGGCGGCACGAAGACGTTGCTCCATAAGCCGACGCGCATAATATAATTCTCGCTCATAGTATGCGACATCAATATGCTCTGGTCTTGTCACCAGAATTTGTTCTATGCTAGGAGCCGTCGCGCGTGTATGTGTGCTCAGCACATCATAGTTCATTGGCGGAATACGCCAGTTGAGAAGTGGGAGACGAACTTCTATAAGAACTTGTTCGATAATGGCGCGGCTCTTTGCGTAGGCATCGGGAGCATTTTTTTGTGATGGTAAAAAGATCATGCCGACCGCGAGGTCATCGACATGAATATGTTTTTGTAGCTCTGCTTGTAACAACGTGATAGGAATTTGTGTGAGAATACCTGCACCATCGCTTGTCTCCGCGTTGGCATCTTGTGCGCCACGATGTGTGAGACGTGCGAGTGCTTCGAGTGCAGTTTGTACCAGATGATGGCTGGCCTCACCCGATACCTGAGCAAGAAAGCCAGTGCCACAGGCATCGTGTTCCCAACGGTCTTCGTACAGTGGGTACAAGGAATCAGTAAAGGGAGAATGCATGAATAGTCCTCCAGAAAACATACTCGTCTGCTCTCATCCGGTAGGCACCTTCGTTGGAGCCGGAGGATTTGATAATTCCGTATCAACGTTCATGGATATGTGCAAAGAGTACAAACATATGTCTGCTTTACCTTTGCGTGAGTTTTACAATCGCGGGTATGTAGCGCGGGGAGCGCACGTAGATGCAGCATTGAGTCCTGGAGAGCAGCATAGCTCGAAATTGAACAAGCATCATCACCTGTGAAGAAAAATATAACATATTCTTATGAGTACACACAAGCAGATAGTATATGCAATGTGTCCATAAGTATCAAGCAACCCGTGTGATTATTGTCAAGAAGAGACTATTAGTGGGCGGCATGGTGCGCGAATTGTGCAAGTATACCAAGAGCGATCACAAGCAAAGAGAGACAGATGATGATAAGGGCGGCCCATTTTGCTTGCTGCACCCAATTACTTGCTTGTGGCTTCTCAGGGTTGTACTGAACAGGCTTTACGTCATGGAGATTTTGCAAGTCGTGAATCATATCGCGCATCGAGTGATAGCGCTTGTCAGGATCGCGGCGAATAGCCTTCATGACAACGGTAGCCAGTTCTGGTTGGATCATTGAATTATAGTCCAGGATTGAAGGTGGGTCCTGCGACACATGTTGGTTCATGACGGCAAACACATTTTCGCCTTCAAAGGGTGTATGACCACATAACATCTCATACAACATCACGCCAACCGCGTAGATATCAGAGGCGGCGGTTCCACGTTCGCCCTTTAGCTGTTCGGGCGACATATAGTCAGGAGTGCCGACAGTACCAGAGAGACCACGCCAAGTTACGCGTCGCGCCCCTTCGAGTAGCGCGATGCCAAAGTCAATGATTTTCACGTTGCCATCTTCTTCAATCATAATATTTTCGGGCTTGATGTCACGGTGAAAGACACCATGGTCATGGCAATAGGCTAGCGCGTCACAAATTTGCATCGTGATACGCAGTGCCTCTGGGGAGGGTAGAAGATGAGGAGTATGGTCTTCCAAAACGGCACGTAGCGTACAGCCTTTGATATATTCTACGACGAGATACTCCTGGCTTCGTCGCTCATCCACATTGAATAGATGCTGTACATTTGGATGATTGATGCGATTTCCGATTTCGGCCTCACGCTTGTAGCGCTCAAAAATGGCGACATTTCCAAGAATATCATCATTGGGAATTTTGAGAACGACTTCTTGCTGATTATGCGTATCTTTGGCAAGGTACACACGATTCATCCCACCGTGACCGAGCATACGAATAATCTCATAATGGTCAATGTGCGTACCAGGTGTGTACGTCATGGGCATTGCGGTCTCTTCTCTTTTTCTCTACTGTATCCATACATGGCTTCAGTATAGCATACGGGAAATAGAACACCAACTACAAAATATACAAAGAAATAAGGCATAGTTTGATTGTTGTGTCAGGCTATGCTACAGTGTAGCAAGAAATTCATACATATCTCTGCGAAAGGATACGTTGTCGTGTCACAAGATGCTCTTACACATGGAACTACGGTAGATACACAGGGCGATGAGCATAGTCATGGCGGAACATTATTAGGACCACTGCTCTGTTGGGCAGTTGTTTTTGCGGATATTGGAACGTCAGTTTACTATGTTCCTGGTATCCTCTACGGCAATGTTGGGAACCTGGCAGGGTTCTTCGTGTTATTAACCATGTCTGTCTTTGTTCTACTTACACTTAAGTATGCAGAGGTTACGCATCGCTTTCCGCAGGGTGGTGGCGTGGTGACGGTAGCCGCTTCTGCCATCAACAAATGGGTAGGCGCGTTAGGTGGCATGTTCATCCTTGTCGATTATTTCCTTACGGCTGCTATTAGTTGCCTATCGGGAATGCAATATTTGAGTGTCGTGCTACCTTCGCTTGGTGTGATAAGCTTTACCCTGCCGCTCTATGGAGCGGTCCAACTGCCGTTGCTTTTCCTCACAATTGGAGTCCTTATACTGCTCGGCCTTCTGAATTGGGTTGGTATCAGTGAGAGCGCGAAAGTTAGTTTCGTTGGCGCGGTTATCGCATTTGGAAGCGATATTGCTATTCTTATCACCGTCTTTACTCACCTGTCTCTCTCTACTTTTCTGAAACTCTTTTCGGAAACATTCGCCTCGAACACACTTGGACCAAAAGAGTTGCTTATTGGTTTCGCAGGTTCCTTTCTCGCCTTTTCAGGCTTAGAAAGCATTTCCCAATTATCACCCGTGATGCGAACACCACGCAAGAAGATCGCGGGTATCGCACTTTTACTAGTAGTACTCACGATTGGCATCACCAGCCCCTTGCTTACCATGTTTTCGACATTGCTACAACCAGAGGCAGCGAAGAACCCAATAGAGCAGAGCCAACTAATCTCGTTGCTAGCTGGACACTGGGGCAATGGAATCTTAAAAACAGAGGTGGCGATAAGTGCGAGTGCATTACTGGTCTTTGCAAGCAACACTGCTATCATTGGTGCCTACCATGTGTTTATGGCTTTGGCGCGCCTGGGCTTTTTTCCTGCCTTCATATTGAAACGCAACAAGGTGCGTGGCACTCCGCACTACTCCATTATGCTAGCAACGGGTATTCCAATAGTGGTACTGCTTCTGGTTCTGGGTAATATTAATGTTCTTGGTGATATGTATGCCTTTGGCTTACTGGGCGCGTTCACGTTGACATGTCTGGGACTAGACATTGTACGCTATAAAGATAGACGTGCCGCTCGTAGACGTCCGCACGTTCACACACCGCAGATAGAAGAAGATGGCGTGAAAATAACGGCGACGCTGGCACCACTAGACATATCACAGGAAGATGAACTACATGATGCTGACTCCTCTCCAAACGGCACAAATGGAGCGCATAGCACGAATGGAACGTATAAAGTTCTAGCACACGTTTCGCTGCGTGACAGACTTCGTCGTGCATGGGGAACACTCGACTTCGGGTTAGGCATTATTACAACATTCCTCGTCATGGTTGCATGGTCCACGAACCTCGTTGCCAAGCCACTTGCAACACTATTTGGCGGCTCGGTAACAATCATTGGTATGGTCATTGCGTACTTCAACTACAGACATCAAGAGTCACAGGGACAAACACCTATTCACGTTGTTTCTTTAAGTAGTGTTGAGCAGTTGTCACATGCAACCCTTGCGGTTCTGCTAACAGGCAAGGAGAAACACAATGATCTCGTCGTGCAAGCTGCCACAAAGCATCTCAATGGCAAGCCACTTGCGTTCCTCTACATCGGCGAACCCAAGAACGCACCACCACTACAGCCATTTGAATACTATGAACCCTATCTCTACGATGAGTCGGCAATCCAGACATTGAGAACCGCGGAGACCATGATGCTCGCGACCAACGCTAATGCGGACCCTCAATTTCTTTACCGACCAATCCAGCAGGTGTCGGAGTCGCAAGAGGCCGATATCGTGACACGTATCTGGCAAACGATGCACCCACATGAAATACTCATCGCGGCTGAAGATGTCCCTATGCTTGGCGATATCAGCCCGAATCGAATCCGTTACGAAACATTATCAGGAGGAAAAGTAGCACACCTTGTCTCACAATGGTGAAAGAAAAGCAGGGAGACCGCAAGGGTCTCCCCGCCATTTCTCTGACACCTAAAATTTCTTTAGAATTTCTTTAGGGTTTTTCTCTTTTGCTTTAGGGAGTTTTGACGGTTTTTCGATTACACTTAGGGCAGTTCGATAAAGTTGCTGCCTCTCTTATTTCATGCTAGATGAAAAGGGAATTGTGTAATGGAACAAAAACGTTTTCTCTTACCATTTACATACGATGTAAATGTACAGGCTCTTCACTCCGTTTTACAACTCGCGAAAATACATAATGCAACGCTGGTTACGCTTACACTTATTCCACTTTCAGAGCAGCAACGACCAGAAGATGTACGCCTCGAATACATTCAGCAAGCGCAGGATTTTCTTGAGGTCCTCCATACACAAGCAGACATGCATGCTGTTCGCGTAGAAGAATATGAACATTATACACACGATGTTCTTGAAAGCATCTACAGCTATACACAACGCTTGCGCTGTCAGCGTATCTTGCTCTCATACGAAGGAGAAAAGACGCACTTCTTGCGCGCAAATGAGGCCCTACAACTGCGTTTGAGGAACACATATCCACTCAATATACTCTATACACAACCGAAGCAGAGAGAGAAAAAAGGCTTTCTTCACGCACTTGCAACGCAGATGTCTGTAGGGGTCTAATTCATTACACCCTGTTGGCGATATACCATGTGGGGGATTGGAAACATATTACAACTCCTCTCCAACATTGTTCATTGCCAACAGGGTGTAATGAATTAGACCCCTACAGACATTTCGTTTAAACGCCTATCTTCCACCACCCGCACTGACCGAAATGTTGTTTTTCTCCTTGTGGTCCTCTTCATGCAACACTGGTATACCTGTGACAGCCTGTTTAATGTACAAGTAGGCAAAGCCACCTACCAGCCACGCGACACTGATGACGACCGCGATAATGGTGTCTACTTGCGTAGCACCGCCAGCAGTGATCGCATAATAGATTACCGCAAAAAGCATGCCAATGTTTAGCACAGCACCGAGAATGGGTGCTACCAGTGTTCCAAAGACATTGCGTCCCGCGACACCTGCGAATGCTACTACACAAATGACACAAGTCATGCCATATAAGACAAAGGTGCCAATGTTAGAGATCAGCGTAATCTGCGTCAAGTTGTTGACGTTCAACACACCATATGAGCCTAACAGAGCAGAAATGATGGTCAGTACGATAACGCCAACGTGTGGTGTGCGATAGCGACCATGCAAGAAGCCGAATATCGCTGGTAGTTCAGTATCTTTACCCATCGCATAGGTAACACGTACACCTGTATTTAGACAAGAGAGCGAGGTGCCAACAAGGGCAATGACAACGGTCGCAGCCAGGATAATGGCGAACGCAACTCCATTGCCACCAAGCATCGCATCACCAATAATCTTCGCCATATCACCAATTGGCGCGGCTGAAGGTGTTGTTGCTGCGGCATCAAGTCCACTCACAAGTGCTTTTCCAGTACCGACGGTGTAGCCACTATTGATGAAAAAGTTAGCGGCAAAGTACTCGAAAAAGTAAAAAATGACGGCCTGGATAATCAACGAGAGAATCACGCCACGTGGAATATCACGACCTGGATTCTTTGTCTCAGCCGCCAGTGCGGTTGCGGACTCGAAGCCGACCACAAGCAGGATAGCGATACTCACTTGGAAGATAAGGCCGCTCAGATCATGAGGAGTGATAACACTCAAAGCACTTGGGTGAACATAATGAATGTTCGGATGGGTAACGCGATAAGCAATAGCAAGAATGGAAAATATTACGAGGGACAAAATCTGAATGACATTGATGATGATGTTAGCAACTGTTGCACCCGCCACACCGATATATGCGATTCCACCAACAAGAGCGGCGAAAAGCACACAGACGATGACTTCTTGCCAGCCTGCCCCAAAACCAGGGTTGAAGGTCTGAATGATGTAGGTAATGACCAAGCCCATGAAGGCAACCATAATACCTGGATAGACCCAATAGTAGAGGTGCGAAGCCCAGCCAACGATAAACTTCGCTAAACGCGCGAATTTGAAGTGACGATGCTCTTCTTTATGCAGAATAGCGGCTTCCGCGAAGAAGTACGAACTGCCCGCACCCGCTTCAGGATAACGTTGAGCAAGTGCCGCATATGCGACGGCCGTTAAGAGCGCGATAGCGGTCGCGACAAAGACGGAGAACCACATATTCAATGCAGAACTTGACGGTGCTTGCAGTTGATAGGTGGTCCAGAGGAAGGCACCGGGTGCAATCAACGCCATTGCGTTAATCGTCACGCCAGTCAAGCCAAGAGTTGGCACCATTTTGACTTCGGAGGATGCATCAGCAGCCATGTAGTAATCCCCTTCTTGTGTTTCACATGAACGAATGTCAACACTTGCGGCGTCATTACCACACGAAAAGCACACATGGCTTTGGGTAAGAGGATAGAACGCGATCACTGCGTTCTCTGTCCTTCTCTGCTGTATAAAGTATATGGTTATATCGACAATAATTCATATGGACAAAATGAAAGAAGCTTGCGAGTATAATTTTGTACAGTATGCACAAATACACTGTTGATAGCTTAAGAAAGAGGGATATTCAAGAGCGAAAAGAGGTTTTTTTATTTGCAAATAAGCAAATGTATGTGCGAAATGAACATATAGGGGTCTAATTCTATTCCACCCCCGGTATGCAATACGGGACAGAACGTCATGATCCTGTTTAATAAATTGATAGTATTGGCGGCTTCGCGAAGCGTCAACTCCCCTGCCTTCACATATTCCGGCAAATGAGCTATTTCTTGCTATCGCGGCTGCTCGGCAAGCACGGAAGCAGGAAGAGGATGCTGTAGTGGAACTCAAAGATGTGTTGCATGAAACATACATGCATATGGACCCAGAAGGATGATACAATTTGTATGAAAGCACAATGGCGTGTCGCTTGCTCTTTGTTTATTTCTGAGAAAAGGACTACTTCTTATGGCAGAACGGCATGACCGCGCTGAAAAAGACGCTCCACTACGGCATGACATTCACACACTAGGTGATGCACTGGGTCAGGCAATTCGGCGGCATGGAGGCGACACGATGTTCGGCACCGTTGAACAACTACGCCATGCCTGCAAACGCCTTCGTGATGACAGCCTCAAGTTGAGCCAGGATAGCACGAATGCACACCTGAAAGATGAGATAGCCGCGCTCGACCGGGAAATTACACGCGTCGTACAACAGTGTAGCCTGGATACGGCTATCGGTGTTATCCGTGCCTTTACCGTTTATTTTCATCTCGTCAACACGGCAGAACAGTACCATCGCATTCGTCGTCTTCGTGTGCATGAGTTACAAGCAACATACACACCACCACGTGGATCAATTTCTGGCTTAACTGAATTTCTTCAGCAAAACGCTCTTGATGAACCTGCGGTACAACATCTGCTTGATACTCTTTCCATTGATCTTGTCTTTACCGCGCATCCCACCGAGGCGACCAGACGTAGCTTGATTACGAAGACGCGCCGTATCACCGAATTATTGGAAGAGCGTGACTTTAAGAAAATGACGCCACGTCAAGAAGCACAGTGGCAACGCGAACTGGAAAGCATCGTCGCGCTCTTGTGGCGCACCGACGCCGTGCGACATGTGCGACCAACGCCCGTTGACGAAATCAAAATGGGTATCTATTACCTCGATGAAGTGTTGTACGATGCCCTGCCAGACCTCTACGAAGAATTTGAAGAAACACTACATAAAGTCTATCCTTCTGTACAGGTACCCTCATTTCTACATATGGGGTCCTGGATTGGTGGAGATCAGGATGGCAACCCGTTCGTCGGGCCAGAGACGTTGCTAGAAGCATTGACATTACAACGTGGCTATATCATCGAACACTATCGCGCCACCATCAAGAATCTCGCACAAGAGTACTCTCAGTCGCTGAACCACTTACAAATCACAGACGAACTTCGACATTCGCTGCAACAGGATGCGCGACGCTTGCCAGAGTATGAAAAAGTCTTTGGGCCGCCCATGGCGTTAGAACCGTATCGTCACAAATTCTCTTTTATGTGGAACCGCTTGGAAGCCACAAAGTCCGCTACGCCTACACTCAAAACGGATATCTTCTTACTGCCTACATCTGAAGCAGAGGAAACCGAAACGTTGCCTGTAGCGTACGCAAACGCTGAAGAGTTGCTTGCTGATTTACGTCTTGTACAGACAAGCTTGCTTCATGATCATGAAGACGATCTCGCCTACGGACAACTCACGAAGTTGATACGACAGGTCGAAATCTTCGGTTTTCACTTTGTCGCCCTCGACACGAGACAGCATAGCCAGCGTCACGCCACCGCATTAGCCGAACTATTACAGGTTACAGGGTTGCGTTCAGAAGACTACACAAAACTCAATGAGGACGAGCGTGTTGATATACTTGAATACTTGTTACGTGATCCACGCTTGCTCACACGCTCCGATCTTCTATTGAGTAAAGAGACACGTCATATTCTCAATACGTTCCACGCTATTCGACAAGCAAGAGAAATCTTTGGAGAAAAGGCGGTTACATGCTATATCATTAGTATGGCAACAAGCTTGAGCGATCTGCTAGAGGTGCAATTTTTCTGCAAAGAAGCTGGCATCAATAATCTACCAATTGTGCCATTGTTTGAGACTATCAGTGATTTACGCTCCTGTACCTCGATACTGGAACGAGCCTTCACACATCCAGATTATCAACGCTATCTCCGCCGATGTCATAATCAGCAACAGGTGATGCTTGGCTATTCCGATAGTAGCAAAGATGGCGGTATTCTGACCTCTGGCTGGGAGTTGTACAAAGCACAGGAGCGCGTGGCAGCGTTAGGGAGACAGTTCGGCATTGGCATCACTATGTTTCATGGTCGTGGTGGCGCGATTGGGCGTGGCGGTGGTCCTATCTACGAGGCCATTCTTGGTCAGCCACCACAGACAGTCAATGGCCGGATACGTATTACAGAGCAAGGCGAAATGCTCTCATTCAAATACGGTCTTCATGAGATAGCGATTCGCAACATGGAACTGGTCGTTGCGGGCGTAGTGCAATCGAGCATTCCCGAAACATTGCTCATGACTGCTCAAATGGCTACATCAGAGTCCTGGATACACACGCTTAATATTCTTTCGGAGAAAGCGTATGCCCAGTATCGTAAGTTCATTTATGAAGACCCCGATTTCGTGCATTTTTTTGAGCAGGCAACACCTATTCTTGAATTGGGATGGCTCAATATCGGGTCTCGACCAGCACGTCGCACAACAGGTCACAGCATCGAAGAGTTACGCGCCATTCCGTGGGTCTTCTCGTGGATGCAAAGCCGCTACGTCTTACCAAGCTGGTACGGAGTTGGGACTGCGTTAGAGTCATATATAGCAGAGAATCCATCTGTACACCTTGCACAGCTACAAGAGATGTATCAGAAATGGCCTTTTCTACGCGCCTTCCTGGACAACATGCAAATGACGCTCTCGAAAGCTGACATGCATATCGCGCATCACTACGCCATGCTTGTTGAGGATGAAGAGTTGCGACAGCATATGGCATCCGCGATTCAGCAGGAATACGAGCGTACCGAGCGCGCTATTCTGCGAATCGTTAAGAGTCACGCGCTACTCGACCACACCCCTGTCTTGCAAGAGTCCATTCGGCGGCGCAATCCCTACGTTGACCCATTGAGCTACTTTCAAATCATGTTACTACAACGTCTACGTGATCTTGGCGGTCCACTCGCCCTTCCACCAGAGCAAGAGGAGCATGCCAATAGTGAGGAACAAGAACGAGTCGAGTTGACACACGCGGTCCTGCTCACCATTAATGGCATTGCGGCGGGGGTGAGGAACACGGGGTAGGTGTTTGTCAAACGTCATCATATGTCACTTGAACCAGAGCACTCGCTGCCTTCATCAATGAGCTCTGACAGTCTAATAGGGATCGGTTTTAAGCAAGGGAACTAGACCTTTTCTCTAAGATCCAGCTCCCTGTTAGCTCTTTTCTTTGGATTTTAGTAACATACTATCTACGATTGTTGCTATACCCTTGATTGTGCTCATTATCTCACGGAACAGGTTCTCTACAATATCTTTAACTGACTATTGAGATGACCACTGAGATAACAGTACCAGCAGCCTTGAGTGCTGAGACAAGGCTATCGACAGCAGCTTGAACATTCCAGTTCACGTTGGCTTGCCAACGCCATGTGTATCTGTTCACAAGATCAGCCCAGTTTGCAGAGATGTTGTTATTCCGGTCGGTATTCGTCCAGTTAAAATCTCGTGAACCACTTTCAAACGTACCTGCCAAATGTCCAGAAGTGGCAAAGGAGTATGCTCTACCTGCTGCATCAACGATGACCCAGGTGAACTGAACATTATAACTAGGTGCACCTGAAACATGAAAGTGTCCGCTAAAATTATATGTTCCGTCTGAATGCAGTGTGAGTGACGCATATCCACCGACAGGGACACCATTGCTAAAAGTGATGGAGTTGGTATTGAAAGGTCCAAGTGTCGTCACTGACGGTGGTGGGGGTGATGGCGCGAAGTCTTGAAGGTCCTTGAGGTATGGGTGCGCACCCAAGGCGGCTTGATTGCTCAAATCCTCTCGCATCATGGCTGATTCACCTGCAGCCATGCTTTGTGTAGCACTAGAGAGTAGAACATCGCTCGCTATCTGTCCGATAGCAGTCCTTTGGTCATCGTTTACATCAATTTGGGGCATAGTGGACTTCCTTTCTTGTGAATAGTTGAAAATGTGTCAACACCTGTCTGTTTCGGAACCACTTTCTGGTATCCAGCAGGTAGACGGTCTACAAAACTCTTTTTGGCATGTCAATTTAGGCATGACTACCAAAGCAAATATCGATGCGAGAATGCATAAGAAAAATTAAAGCTAAATACCTTAAGCATAGTTCATTTCCAGATCTATTATTTAATATCCATTATCTTGTCCCTGCCGACAATCGAGGACCAAAAGGACGTGATGCACCGGTCTCTACCTACGTTTCTTTTGTTTGTTACCGCCCCTCCCAAATAGACGTTAGTGCAATATAGCCTCTAAATAGACAAAGGCATTACGTTGTGTTGATAGCAGAGGCATTTTCCTATTCAATGGCACTATATAAGGAGTTTTCTAAACTGTGAACGATAGAGAGCAAAACAAAACAGACGAACTTACATGGGGGCGTAGCTATTTGATGTGTCCACCAGACTACTTTGGCGTGTTTTATGAAATCAATCCCTGGATGCATACAGATGTTGCTCCTGATCGAGACCTTGCACAAAGGCAGTGGCACGATCTCGTGAATAATCTGAGACAAGCAGGTGCAACGATACACACGATGGAAGCAGTTGATGGCTTGCCCGATCTTGTATTTACCGCCAATGCTGGACTTGTGAATGGAAAAACATTTATTCCAAGCAGGTTTGCTTGTTCAGAACGCCAGCCAGAAGTACCATACAACAACACATGGTTTCGTGGGCACGACTTCGAGGTCTCGGACTTTTCTGAGGATCCCAATTTGTTCTTTGAGGGCTGTGGTGATGCGTTTATCGTGCGCAACACGCTTGTCGCGGGCTACGGCTTCCGTTCTGACCGTGCCTCACATGCAGTACTGGCGAAAAAATTGGGTGTAGAGTACTACTCGGTCAAACTTGTTGATCCACGACTCTATCACCTGGATATTAGCTTCTGCCCACTTGATGATAGGCATGCAATTGTTGCTCCGGATGTGTGGGACCGCAGGAGTTTTACAGAACTTGAGCGGCTCGTACCTGAACCGCTCGTGCTTGAACTTGACGAGGCATTAACCTTCTGCGCGAACTCAGTCGTTGTAGGCAAAACAATTGTCATGCCACATTGCCCACCTCGTGTGGGTCGTATCCTACAAAAATGGGGATACGACGTATGCGTATCCCCTGTAACAGAATTTCTTAAAGCTGGCGGTGGTGCGCGTTGCCTTACCTTAGCCCTTGATGTTTCTTATCAGAAAAATCACGAATAAGCTTTGGCAACAGTAAAGCATGTGACGAGAGCGCGATAATCCAGAGTGCAATCGTCACTCGGTTGCCGAGTTTGTTCGAGATCACGTTCTTAGACACAGCACTATTCGTATTTGGCATTGTTGTATATTATCCTATCTTTATGTTTTCTTTGTTGTGTGCATATCTCTAGTTATTAAGAACAAAAAAACAAGCTTTTTTTATCCCATAACAAGATTTTAGTGTATTTTTGACACTAACATTTATACTACAGATTATAACGCAACGGAGGTTACAGAGACAAGGTAACACGATAGGGCCTGCCCATTGAGTCCGACTACCTCATAAAACAGCTTAATCGGTGGCATGACAGGGGCAGAGCACCTGGCACTACTATACTCCCTCGCCGTGTGGTTTTGCCACGCGGTTCCGTATATGATAGTGCCAGGTGCTCTGCCCCTGCCATGCTTCCGACTGCATTATAGGCTCTTTTTTGGGTTAATTGGACTCAATAGGCTTGCCTCTGTCATGCGTAGTGAGTAACTTTTCCTTTTTAGCCGAATAAAGAGGACTTGTTCTTGTTAAGAATTACTTCACGCACAAACAAAGGTATAAGTACGGCGTGCGAACTGAGCGCAATGCCCCATAGCACAAGTGTTGTAATGTTGGCAGGATGATTATAGATGTGTTTGTTGTCGCTGACATGCGAGGTAACTTTATCGAGAATGGCAGCCATTGGTGTGTTCTCCTTCACGTTACGCTGAGCAATTGTATTTTTACTAAATGTCATGTACCATATATTTAAACATGTATCCCTTTAATCACGGAATAGGAACATACAAGGTTTCATTTTTTATATTTGATGTGAGGTTGACAAACCAATAAATAACCTGTTATGCTTACTGCATCGTACAAGCGATGATAAAGACTGACCCGCGTTGAACGAAAAAAGTATGCGTGAGGCTCTCGACAGCGATCCGAAGTTGGTGAAAGTTCGGAATGAGTATGCACATGCAGAACGCCTTCGGAAGCGGCTGACCGAAGAAAGCTTTCATCCTCGATGACAGCAAGTAGGGCAGATGGGTGGTTCCCATACAGCAAAGCACCAAGAAAAGTGGTCTTCCCACCCGCGCTCCTATGTTGCAGCGACGGTGGTTCACAAGCGAAGTGAACACTCAAATGAGTTGCGAAGACAAGTAGGGTGGCACCACGGGTGTGTTCAGGGCTAACAAGCCGCTTGCGCTCTCGTCCCTTCAATGTTCAGGAAGGGTCGGGAGTTTTTTGTTGCCCGCCTCCTTCCCATGTTCATTTCGTTGAAGGAGTACAAACACAATGGCGACTCACACGACAAGCAATTCGGCAACTTCAGTATCTCCAAGCAACGCACTCGACCTCGCGTTGCAAAAAGTTCATTCCGTCGATGTACCACAAGGCAACAACATCGCCATCGCCTACTCTGGCGGTCTTGACTCAACTCTCTGCGTCAAGCTGTCCGAGGAAAAATATCACGCGAAGAGCATTACCGCAATTAGCGTCGATGTCGGGCAGGGTGAGGAAGAGATTCAGCAGGGCATCGAGCGCGCCGAGAAATTAGGCATCACGCCCATCATTCTCAACGCGAAACAAGAGTTTACACAGGACTGGCTTACAAAAGCGATTTGGGCAAACTCTGACTACAACGGCTATCCTGTTTCTACCTCCATGACGCGGCAGCTTATCGCTAGCAAAATTGCTACTAAAGCTCTTGAACTTGGGTGCGATGCCTTGATGGAAGGTTCTACAGGGAAGGGCAATGATCAGTATCGCATGCACAACGTCTTTAGCCTGTTTGCTCCTGGTGTCTCCGTCTTCGTGCCGGTGCGCGACTTCGATTTAACAAGAGGCGAAGAGCAGTTACTGATGGAGTATTTCGGTATTCCCGTTGAGGAACTGATCGCAGGTGGCGACGACAAAACGATGTGGTGTCGCTCCATCGCTAGTGGTGGTATTGGTCTTGACACAGAACTACCGGACTCCATCTGGATGTGGTTGACACCACCTACAAAAGCACCAAATACCCCCACAACTTTCAAACTGACATGGCAAAACGGCTTGCCTGTTGCGCTGAACGGGCAAAAGTTGCCACTCGATGCGATCATTGAGCAGCTGAACGTTGTCGGTGGTGCCAACGGCATCGGTAAAATCGACATCTTCGAGGATGGCATTATGGGTCTCAAGTCACGTGAGATTTATGAAGCACCTGCCGCGCACATCCTGCTCAAAGTACATCGTGACCTGGAAAAATATTGTCTGACCAAAGAAGAGATTCAACTTAAGCAGCAGATGGACGCGCAATGGTCACGCATGGTCTATCACGGCGAATGGTTCCACCCATTGAAGAACGCTATTGATGCCTTTATCGCCAGCACACAAACGGCGGTCAATGGCGAGTACGTTGTTGCCTTGTACAAAGGCAACATCGACATCATCTCGCGTGCCTCCACAAGTGGTCTTTTCTTCCCTGATGTACGCTCCATCAATAGTGCGAGTTTCAACCAGAAGGAATGTGCACCAGCCGCACACTTGCGCGGCCTACCCTATGAACTGATTGCACGACGCAATAAAATGGCGGGTCTCGCACAGGAAGGAATATAACACTCATGACCAAACTGTGGCAAAAAGGCTACCGTTTGAATGAGCAAATCGAGCGTTTCGAGGCGGCACAGAACAGCCTCCTCGACGCTCGCCTTGTACGGCACGATGTATGGGGGTCACTCGCCCACATCGCCATGCTCGCCCATATCGGCATTCTCACGGAAACTGAACATTCTACGCTAAAAAAAGCTTTGCAAGACATCTTGGAGCTAGAGGCGCAGCACGAGTTCATCATTCGCCCCTCTGATGAAGATGTACATACCAGCGTTGAAAATTCTTTAGCAGCGACAACGGGGGCGGCTGGTAAAAAAATTCACATGGCTCGTTCGCGCAACGATCAGGTCCTAGTTGATCTGCGGCTCTATGGCAAAGAGCAGTTGCATGCCGTCGCATTAAAACTCTGTCAGTTTGGGGATGCGCTCCTCGCCTTCGCGGAACAACACGCACAGGTCCCAATGCCGGGCTACACACACATGCAACGCGCTATGCTTTCATCGGTCGGCTTATGGGCCGCAAGTTTTGCCGAGGGACTACTTGACGATGAGCAACTATTAGCAGCCGCCTATACCGTTAACGATCAGTCGCCACTAGGCTCGGCGGCTGGCTATGGCGTCCCTATTGCCATTGATCGCCAATATTCCTCTGACTTGCTGGGCTTCGCGCACGTGCAAAACAACGTAATCTACGCACAGAATAGCCGTGGCAAGGTTGAGGGAGCGATTGTACAAGCACTGACACAAATTATGCTTGACCTAAGCAAGTTCGCCCAGGACGTGTTATTGTTCTCGACGGTCGAGTACGGCTTCTTTGCTATTCCACAGGAATTATGTACGGGTAGTAGCATCATGCCGCAGAAACGTAATCTCGGCGTAATGGAGTTGGTGCGTGCTCGTACACAAACGATGCTGGCTCTACAACAACAAATACTGGGTATTGTGACGGGTCTACCCACGGGCTATAACATGGATTACCAGGAAACAAAACGCCCGTTTATGGAGGCTCTTGACCTCGTACAAGAGAGCCTGGACATCTGTACACTTGTGATAAGCAATATCGGTATCAACAGTGAACGTTTGATTGCCGCTTGTACCTTCGAGTTGTTCGCGGCAGACCGGGCGTACAAACTTGCCATTGACGCGAATATGCCATTCCGCGATGCATACCGTATTGTGGGGGCAGAGGTCACAGCTCAATTGGACCGCCACAACACACTTCCTGTTGAAAGTTTGGACCAGCTTGTCGAGCGTCTAAATGCACGAAGCCATCTTGGTGGTGCTGGCAATATCGGCATAGAGCAAGCTTCAGAACGCTTGCAACAGGTACAGGCAAAGTGGCAACAACGCGCAGCTACATTTGAAACAACCATAGAGCAGCTTGTAAAGGAGTAATTATGGCAACAGTGGTACTTGCCTATTCGGGTGGTCTGGACACATCGGTTGCGATCCGTTGGATTAAAGAAAAATATGATCTGGATGTTATCGCGTTGACGATTGACGTGGGCAATGAACGCGATCTACCAGCTATCGCAGAACGCGCGCGTTCCATTGGCGCGGTCAAGGCAATGGTTGTCGATGGACGCGAAGATTTTGTCCGCTACTTCGTATGGCCTGCGTTACAGGCGGGAGCTATCTACGAGGGGCTATATCCGTTGGCAACCGCATTAGCGCGTCCACTTATCGCACGCTTGCTCGTAGAGGTTGCGCGCGCGGAGGGTGCAGTCGCCGTCGCACATGGCTGTACAGGCAAGGGCAACGATCAGGTACGCTTCGATGTGTCGATCAACACGCTTGCGCCCGACCTGAAAATCATCGCGCCCGTCCGTGAGTGGAGCATGACGCGTGATAACGAGATTGCATATGCGGCGGAGCATAAGATTCCAATTTCAGTCACTAACGCCAGCCCCTATTCCGTTGACCAAAACCTCTGGGGTCGGAGTATCGAATGTGGCATCCTGGAAGACCCGTGGGCCGAGCCACCGGAAGAAGTTTATGCATGGACGGTCAACCCGGATCATGTTGAGCAAGCGGAACCAACGTATGTTGAAATTACCTTTCAGCACGGCATCCCTACCGCGCTAAACGGAGAAGAGATCGAAGGGTATACACTCGTTGAGTCTCTGAACAAGACGGCGGGACAATACGGCATTGGACGCATCGACCATATCGAGAACCGTCTTGTTGGCATCAAATCGCGTGAAATCTACGAAGCACCAGGAGCGGTTGTGTTACACGCCGCACATAAAGCATTGGAGAGCCTTACTTTGAGCCGTGACCAGATACGCTTCAAGGAAGGGGTTGTTTCCGAATATTCACGACTCATCTACAATGGACAGTGGTATAGTGCCATACATCAAGATTTGGCGGCATATGTACAAAGCACACAACGCTTTGTAAGTGGTGTTGTACGCATGAAATTTTCACATGGCAATTGCTCGGTTGTCGGGCGTAAATCCGACTACTCGCTCTACGATCACGGTCTGGCAACCTACGACAGTGGCGACCAGTTCGATCACAATGCCGCTCTTGGCTTTATCAAGCTCTGGGGCTTACCACTCACGACACAAGCGCAAGCGCAATTGTTGCCTTCAATCGGTGTCGAAGAAAACTTGTTGAGTGGTGGCAAGAAGATTGTCAAGTCTATCGGCAAAGAATAAATGTAAGGGTCTAATTCTATTACATCCTTGTTGGCGATGAATATTGTCCACAAGATTATTGGAACGTTTCCACATGTTCTCTGACAGGGTTCATTGCTAAAAAGGTGTAATAGAATTAGACCCCTACAGTAGTGATGACGCTTAATGAGTATGAAACCCTCCCTTCTCTTTGAGAAGCTTGCCGAAAAACATGTAGAAGTTGTCGTTATAGGAGGTT
This sequence comes from uncultured Ktedonobacterales bacterium, assembly GCA_964657325.1. Taxonomy (GTDB): domain Bacteria; phylum Chloroflexota; class Ktedonobacteria; order Ktedonobacterales; family Ktedonobacteraceae; genus JBBQVS01. The sequence continues at coordinate 10,937 of CAZZVE010000014.1, read as the reverse complement.
TTGCTGCTGTTACTTGGGGCATACCTTACGTAACACAAGACATAGACCTCTGCTTTAAACGATCATCAGAAAACATTGTTCGCTTATCTCAAGCACTTATACCTTTACATCCACGCCTTCGCGTTCAAGGATTGACAGACGAAGAGGCACAAATACTACCATTTCAATTGGATAAATAGACACTGCAACAAAGTAAAATTCTTACTTTACAGATTAATATAGTTGCACTTGATTTGATGAGCAGCGTTCCAGGGATAGGAGATTATGAAAAAGTACAAAATGCGGCAACTAAAGTTCCTATCTATGAATTTGAGTTCTTAGTGCTTGATCTTCCTGGGTTAATCACAAGTAAGCGTGCTGCCGGTCGTCCAAAGGATTTGTTCTTAATCCCTCAGATTGAGGCAGCACTTAGATTACGTAAGCAAGAATAACTTACGCTAGTTTGCCACATCCTTCTGGAACAGCACGTGCGTGAATGTCACACGTACAAGCAACTCGCCTTCTACACTGTTACGCTTAGCATAAGCTTCTGCTTGCTCGCTCCCCATATATCTACCACCAAAACGTGTCGCCCAATAGAGTGATGCTTTGGGATCATCAATAAATTCGGCAGTTCCTTCGAGCATGGCGAACGTGAAGGGTGGATGCTCATCATCGACACTGATACAGACACGCGGGTCACGTCGCATATTTTTCCCCTTGACCGATGCATGCCACGTATTGAAATATAGCCTGTTCTCGTCATCTAAATCGAACCAGATTGGTACAACGTGCGGGCGTCCATCAGCGCGTACCGTCGCCAGTTTGCCAGTGTGTACCGTGTCTAAAAGAAATGCTCGACATTCAGGTGTTACGATGTCCATGTAAAGTTGTTCCTTATTTCGATTGCTATCGCAAGACTTTAGCCTCTACGCATTCTACCACCAAGTATGACCTCAATGTTCTAACACGGGTTCATGTAACGGACTGTCGTAGGGACCACGTTTACGGCGTCCACGGGCGATTTATCGCATATAATCACAATAGTAAAATGAGGAACATAGGTAAGGAGATGTAAAGATATGCAAACACAATTAGAGCAGTATTATTTTGAACGATACGTCCTAGATGTTGCTATCACAACCTTAGAAAAAGGAGGAAGTGCCTCGAAGCTGGACACGTACCGACTTTTAACTCCTGTTGATGCATGGGGTTTTCCCAAGTATCCAGGTAAAACTGCAATTCTTTCACCTAATGTGGACTTGGTTCAAGGGCTTAAAGTATTTATCTTAGCACACCAAAACGTTCTCCTGGAAACTGATTCCTGGCTTGGCACATGGATTCATCCCTCTACTCGTCACTATTATCTTGATGTTACAACGAGTCGCAAAGACTTGGACGAAGCTCGCAAAGAAGCTATAGAACGAGGTGAGCACGATGGACGTAAGATTGTTGCTCTCTATAACTCAAAACGAGAGCAGACAATATACTTATGAGGAGGAGAACTGCGGATGGAGTCGAAAGCTTTCGACTTCATCCGCAGTTCTCCTCCTCATAGGTTATTTCTGCGCGTTGTTCCCTAAAGCACGAAGGCCGTCTAACAGAGCAGTAGGCTCTAAGCGACGCGTGTGATCCTCATGAACAAAGGCTAAGCGAATTGTTCCATCCTGAGCAACAATAAATGTTCCAGGCATCGGAAGTTCCCATGACGCATCGCCGTCAAACGTTGGGACATCTGAACCAATACTCGTGTACATAGCTCGGAATTGCTCTGGTAGAGAGAAGACGATTTTGTACTTGCGAGCAACGGCGTTGCCAACATCACTCAGCACAGTAAAGGACAACTCCTTCTTCTCAACGGTCGATAAAGAGTGATCGGGAGTTTGTGGTGAGATAGCTACTAGTGATGCGCCCAATGCCTGTATCTGCGGCAGAATGTTCTGGTACGCATGAAGCTGAAGGTTACAGAATGGACACCATTCTCCTCGGTAGAAAGTAACAACAACAGGACCGTGCTGAAGAAGTTCCGAGAGTGTTACTTGCTTGCCAAAAGTATCAGGTAGTGCGAAATCAGGTGCTTTGTCGCCCACGTTCAAACTATGTTTCGCAATATCTGTTTGAACGAGCGTCTCAATGCTCTTGTAAAAGTTTGCCATAAGCTCAGGTGGTAGTTGCCCAGCAGTTTGGGCTAGAAAGACCTCGATTTGTTGCTGAAGAGTTTCATTTGGAACCTTATCTGTAGTCGTCATAAGTTTTCTCCTTGCTCTTATCATGGAATACGAAAGAAGTTTTTACTCCTCACCAACTTAGACCAGGGTTTTATTGCATTGTGACAGTTTTAGAATAGTTATTGCTCCTCATCTAAAAGCAGAGTATGGCGAAATGTCGGTGTGTTGATGAGCCGACGTAATGCCATAGCTTGGTCAGGAGGAGCGAGGAAGGGTTGCTCCCGAAAAACGGTGGCATGTTGTTCAATGAGAGAGTCGATCTCGTCGGCTCGACTGGAAGCGAGGACGGAAATCTGTCCGAGTCGCTCACGAGTGAATCGGCGATTGTCAGGATCAATGTAACCCTTTTCAACAAACGAGCGGGTTTTGCGAGCACATCGACAGGGATTTGACGCATTGACAAGACCACACTTGTTATTCATGTAGTTGTAGAGATCATGACGTGCACGAGTCAACAATTGGCGGAAGTTGCTGGGCGAGAGGTCCATGAGTTCTGCCCCAAGTTCGCTCTTGATCCCAAACAACTCACCTAGAATGTAGACCATACGTTGACGTGAATCCAGACAAAGAAGCATAGCTTTTGTACACCCAATTTTCGCCTCCTCTATAAGCACAGGCAAGGGAAGAGATACATCCGCAGGATCGGGCAGCGTTGAATCTGGAAGTTCATCCATTAACGTGCCGAGTTCGGAAAACGTGACTTCTACATGCTTTTGCTTAAGATTCAGGATATGGTTGACTACAATCCGGTAGAGCCATGTTCTAAAGCTACTTTTTCCTTGAAAGGTACTCAGTTTCGTGAGCATCTTGAGCAATACCTCCTGTGTGATATCCTCCGCTTCCTCGCGCTTGCGAACCATGCGAACGGCAATATTAAAAATCCAGGCTTGATGCCGTTGGATAAGTTGTTCGAGTGCCTCCCAATTCCCGTTTCGAGCTTGATCTACAAGGTGCTCATCGCTGATATCAACTGTGACCGTTTCTGTGAATGGGTTATACATAACGTATTCTTTCTTATTTATAAAAGGTTCTTTGTTCTAATTTCTACTTCCTAAGTAGAGACAAGTCTAGTCTCGATTTGTGACAGTTTTCCGTCGAAAGATAAAGACATATTATTGACGACCCTCAACAGGTATCTTACAATCAAAGTGTAAAAAGCTTGTCCTGTTTATAGGACAAGAAAGACGAATGTAGAAAAAGGCAAAACAACACTATGAGCGTATTCGACATCATACAGCGCAGACGTAGCATTGGGAAAATGACGGAGCAAAGCCCGACACGGGAACAGATAGAGCGACTTTTAGAGGCTGCAACACATGCTCCTGACCATCACAAAGTGGAACCATGGCGTTTCTTTGTGCTGGCAGGCAAGGCACGTAACGAATTGGGCGAGATTATGGCCTCATCGTTAGCCACGCGCTTACAGGAGACTATGGGCGAGAAGACACAGGCAATGCTGGATAAAGAACGCAATAAACCGTTGCGCTCACCTATCGTAATCGTGGTCGCATCAGAACATTCCACGGCATCAAACATAATGGATATTGAGAATGTCGAAGCGGTAGCTGCCGCCGTGCAAAACATGCTATTGGTAGCGGAGGAGATGGGTTTAGCGTGCATGTGGCGTACAGGCGATGGAGCCTATGATCCACATATTAAGCAGTGGGCGGGTCTTTCAACTGAAGATTCTATCGTTGCATTTCTCTATGTTGGTTATCCCGCTATTCCTCATACAGAGCGTCAGCCAACCCCCTTTGATACCAAAACAACATGGTTAGGGTGGGGATAAGAATACAAAACATGTGCAACGACTGGTAGTGCCAGCCGTTGCACATGTTTTGTATTCCTAATATTTTATTAAAGCAAACACATCGTGGTCTTTAAGATGGTCACGACCCTTGAGGAAGGTCAGTTCTACCAGAAACGCGATGCCCGCGATATGCCCACCAAGCTTCTCCACAAGCTCTATTGCGGCTGACACAGTGCCACCCGTTGCGAGAAGGTCATCGACAATCAGGACGCGCTCCCCCGGCTTAATCGCGTCTTTGTGAATCTCAACAACGTTGGTGCCGTACTCAAGAGCGTACTCGACGCTTACGGTCTCGTTGGGAAGTTTCCCAAACTTGCGGACCGGCACAAAACCACAGTTCAACTGATATGCAAGTGGCGCTCCAAAGATAAAGCCGCGCGACTCCACACCCACAACGGTCTGAATACCTGCTCCGGCATAGTGGGCAGCAAGACGGTCAATAGCAGCATGGAAAGCTGTCCCATCTTGCAGCATGGGTGTGATATCCTTGAACAACACGCCTTGTTGCGGAAAATCTTGTACGTCACGAATGTAGTCTTCAAGACGTATGTCAGGTATTGATGACATAAGCGGTGCTCTCCTCTACAGCTACTAAATAGTAACTCTGTAGTGACAGAATTAATCTCAAATGTATAATCTCTATATTCCGTTGTAAAGTATACGCCAGCGCACTAATGAGTGCAAGACAAGCAGAAAACTTGTTATCTTCCCGCACCTGCCGAGGTAGCCGTGTCTGCAGGAGGCAACTGCGCCGTACAGTAGGCACACCGTGTTGCCCGGAGTGGTACTGTGCTCAAACAGAATGGACACTCTCGTGTCGTTGGCGTAGCGTCCTTGTGAGGTGTGAAACGATCGGTTAGAGCATTAACAGGTTTCACGACGAGAAAATACACGACAGCAGCGACTAGTAAGAAATTTACAAGAGCACCAATAAAATCACCTATGAGAAATGCACCCTGTGGACCTACAGTCCATCCAAATTTAGGTGTTCCAAAGATAAGGCCAATTAAGGGCTTAATAAAATCATTTACAAGTGCTGTAACGACAGCAGTAAAAGCTGCACCAATAACAATGCCAACTGCTAAATCGACGACATTACCACGCAGAATAAACTTCCTGAAGTCTCCTAATTGACTGAGACCCCCACGAAATCCGCGTTCTCCAAAGTCTCTCATACGATCCATAAAATAATACCTCCAGATAGAATAAGAAAAGTAAACGAATACAGCATTAAGTACGCACTCGATGCCTACTTATAAAACGCGTGGAAAAGATAATATGGTTCCAAATAGACTATAGTTTCTTACAAATGGTTAGAATGAGAAGATGTGGCAAATAGTGCTGGAAGAAAATGCATATCCTTCGCGTTATCGTAGGTATTATACAGACAACAGTATGTAGTACCTCTCATATCACTGTCTGTTTGTACAAACGGTATAAGCTCAAAACGAAAGGATACCTATTTCATGAACATTGGGATAATTGGGGCAGGAAATATTGGCGCGAACGCGGCACGACTCTTTGCCAAAGCAGGCCACCATGTTGCTATAAGCAACTCACGAGGACCACAATCACTAACATCGCTTGTGGCTACGCTTGGCTCAAACGTTACGGCCACTACAGTTGACGATGCTGCGAAGTTCGGTGAAGTCGTTCTATTAGCAGTTCCGTGGCGCACTCCTGAAGCGTTGCCTGCCGCGAAATTGTTAGAAGGCAAGATTGTGATTGATGCCATGAATCACTATACCTCCACAGGTGATGTGCACGATCTGGGCAATAGCACTTCAAGTGAAGAGGTGGCGAGGCGTCTTCCAGGCGTGCGATTAGTAAAGGCGTTCAACACAATGTACTTCGAGACGCTACGTACAAGCAGTAGGCAAGAGCAAAAAGATAGGCTGGTGCTGTTCGTGGCGGGTGATGATGCTCAGGCAAAAGCGGTTGTGTCAAAGCTGATTGAAGATATTGGCTTTGCACCAGTCGATACAGGTTCTCTACGCGAAGGTGGACGTTTACAGCAACCCGGTTCAGCAATTTATAACAAACCTTTGACAACCGAGCAAGCGCAAAAGCTGCTTGCCGAACAGTAAGCGTAAGAAAGCATCAGAATCATGGTAGAAGATACACAAAAAGCACAAGACTATATTCGCTTCTTGCGCGGTTTGCGAGCCGTACGTCAGTTCCGCTCGGAGTCAATTCCACAGGCAGTACTTACTGACCTGCTTGAGGTTGCACGTTGGTCGGGTAGTGCCAGCAATCGTCAACCGTGGGAGTTTGTTGTTGTGCAAAACCGTGAGACACTGCAAGCCCTTTCAAAAGTTGAGGGCTACGCAGGACATCTCGCCAATGCACCACTTGGCATTATACTAGTGATGGCGGGAGAACCTGGACGTGGCGAGGCAGAAAGTTATGATGAGGGCCGTCTGAGCGAACGCATTATGCTTGCAGCCGAGGCACACGGCATAGGCTCAAGCATCGGCTGGTTCGTTGGGAATGGGGCAACCGAGGCTAAACGTATTCTCGGTATTCCACAACATCACCTTGTTCGTACCGCCCTATCGCTCGGCTATCCTGATGAGGAGGCACAACGCGCACGCCCAAAACCACCACAGGCACGCAAGCCATTAAGCGAACTTGTGCATATAGAACATTATTAACAGCATAACAACAATCGTCCCGAAAATCCTCGGATTTTCGGGACGATTGTTGTTATGCTGTTAATTTTATGACTGTGACACCATCGCCACCCTCTTGTGGAGTTGCGGAGGTATATGATTTCACAAGTGGATGATGCGCGAGTTGCTCACGAATAGCAGCACGTAACGCACCAGTTCCCTTACCATGCACAATACGAACGGCAGCGAGGCCGGCCATTGCCGCGTTATTCAGGTAACTATCAAGCTCTTCTAACGCGTGCTCAACACGCCAGCCGCGCATATCCATTTGCATATCCACGGCTGGACGGTCTTCGTAGCGCGGAATGTTGATATCAGAAGACACGATACGTAACGGTCGTTCCTCCGCCTGAGTAGCTGCCGCTTTTCGCTTGCTCAATCGCTCAATGTTGTCTACGTTGACGCGGAAACGCAGTGCTCCCATCTGAACTTCAGCCTCGCTACGGTCTGCTGAAAGACCAACAAGCTCGGCATTTTGCCCGAAGTTTTGCACGTAGACGGTATCGCCAATCTGCAATGGAGCTTCTCCAGTGCCAACGCCCGCAGTCTCTGTGTTGGGCGTACCTGCTTGCCGTTTAGGACGAGCGGGTTCAGGTGCCATCGTGATTTTATCATCGAGATGCCGTACCTGCTGGCGTAGTTCACCTAAACGTTCACGCGTCATGTTGACACGGCTTACATCAACCTTGACCTTCGCCAGCGATGACTGGACCTGCTCAAGTTCGCGCCGTGCCTGCACACGAGCCTCGTTAAGAATACGTACACGCTCCTGTTCGAGCTTGTAACGATCTTCTTCAAGCTGCTTGCGCTGATATTCCGCCTCGACACGTTCCATATTCAAACGGTAACGCTCGTCTTCCGCCGTTTTACGCTCAGTTTGTAGTCCTTCCAGCAGATTCTCCATACGCACGCCCTCGCTACCGAGGAACTCGCGCCCCTTACTGATGATGCGATCATCCAAACCTAGGCGATTCGCAATAGCTAGCGCATTACTACGTCCCGGCAAACCAATACTGAGCTTATACGTCGGTGAGAGCGTCTCAATATTGAACTCAACCGAGGCATTGACGACCCCTGGTTGCTCGTGGGCAAATGCCTTGAGTTCGGAATAGTGCGTTGTGGCAACGGTTGTCACATGACGCTCTAACAAGAATGTCAGGATAGCACGCGCCAAAGCTGAACCCTCACTAGGGTCAGTGCCTGCACCTAGCTCGTCAAGCAGAATCATGACGGACGCTGGACGCTGACCCTTTTTTACAAGTGTCTCAGCCATCGCACCACTAATCGCAGGTGTACTACGCTTCTGCTCTTCATCGACACGACGCAGTATCTCAATGATACGACTCAAGTGCGATGAGAATGTACTTAGGCTTTGCTCAATGCTCTGCTCATCACCAATATCAGCAAAGATGTCCTCGAAGATTGCAACCTCTGAATCGTCGTCGGCTGGTATATGCATGCCAGATTGCGCCATCACAGTTAGGAGACCAACAGTTTTAAGTGCAACCGTTTTACCACCTGTATTTGGGCCGGTGATGACAACCATAAAGAAGTCACGTCCCAGATGGAAATTGGTCGGCACAACCTTGCCTGTCAAAAGCGGATGTCGTGCGTTACGCAGGTCAATGCGTCCCTGGTCGTTCAGCTTCGGAGCTGTTGCACGCGTCATGCGTCCATAGCGTGCCTTTGCAAGATGCATGTCGAATTCCGCGAGCAGTTCAACCGCGACCTTCAATGACTCGGCCTCACGCCCAATCTCGCTGGAAAGGACACGCAGAATACGCTCGATCTCCTGACGCTCCTCAATTTGGAGTTGACGCACTCTATTATTGAGTTCGACCACAACCATCGGTTCGACGAAAACAGTCGCGCCGCTCGATGATTGGTCATGCACAATACCACGTACCTGCCCCCGGCTCTCGGAACGCACAGGGACGACATAACGGTCATTGCGAATCGTCACAATCGGCTCTTGTAACGCGCCGCCAAATTCACCAACAAGAGTACGTAAGCGGTCCTGTAGACGCTGGTTAGCTCCGCGCACCTCAAAGCGTATCTTGCGTAGTGCGGGACTAGCGGTATCAAGTACCTCGCCCTCTTCGCTCACCGTCTCTTCGATACGTCGCACAATTTGTGGACGCATGGGAATATCGCCGCCGAGCATGTGCAGTAACGGGAATGTTTCCGCGTCTATACGCTCAAGCATACGTGCGACAACAATTGTACTGCGTACCGTTTCCATGACCTCAACCAAGTCAGTCGGACTGAGAACACCATCACGGGCGGCACGAGCTAGCAAGGGACGAATATCATGCGCTCCACCAACGCCTGCATCTGCATTCAGATCGATCAAGCGCGAAGCTTCTGTTGTATAAGCAAGGCGACGCCGCGCCTCATCCAGATTTGGTGTTGGCTCCAACGCCATCACTAGTTCTTTACTGGCGGAAAAGGCCGCTTCGCGTGCCACCTTTGCCAATATCTTTGGGTACTCCAGCGTGAGTAAACTTTTCTCGTGCATGGTGTGTAAGTGAGTCCTCTACATGTATATGCACCCTACTTCGGGTGCATGCTTGTTCTCTTCATCAAAATTGTTACAGCTTAAGATATCATATTAGCGAGGGGAAGGAAATAGGGTATAAGAAATGTGTCTACTCTCTATAACAATACGCAAGGCTTTTTTGTTTCCTCACAAGAGAGTTTGAAAATTTCCTGCTTCATACGTATGCTATTATAGTGTAGTCAAAAAATAAGATGAATAAAAGACCAGAAGGGAACGAGTGGCTATGATTCTCCACATAGGAGAGCGCGTCTTCTGGGGCGCACCTGAAGTGATTTATCTCGAAGGCACAATTACCTCGTTAAACGAAGAAACGCAAACCGTCATGGTTCATATTGACCGGGCAACCGAATATTCCGCGCACCTCATCGACACGGATATTCCCTTTGCCGCCGATGGTGTGACTCCGCTAAAAACTGATAGCCCACCAGGAACAACGACGCAGCGTAGTGTTGAACGTCGTCCACCGCGTATCATGAGCGACGATGAGAAAGTACGAAGTGCCGCCGCCGTCGCGGTGCATCAGCAGTATGGATATACACTTTCACAAGAGCAAGAGGCCGCTTTAATCGAGCAGGTTGCGGCTGCGCTTAACGGGAATCCTGCAATGCGTACGCAAATCATCATCTCGATGAACGCCATTCTGCAACGCGAGTTTTGAATATATAGACATCTCTGCTGCCCTGACATATAATGCAATAGAAGAGCCAGAAACTAGACATGCTCGAAATTGTGGAGAGAATGATGAATTGTGTACAGTGTAGTGTACCATTAGAAGCAAACGCACGCTTTTGCCGCAATTGTGGTTTGCCTGTTGTTGCTTCCCAATCGCAACATGTCCTTATATCTCCACCGGAAGAGCAAGTGACAGAAAATACCATTCCTATCTCTTCACTTGTACAGCAACTCAATTCAGCATCTTCTCCACAATCACCCTATCAGCAACATCAAGCACCGATACCTGCACGAGATGCCAATACGTTTCCAGTAGCACATAGACCAGAACCTGTGTTTCGTCAATCATCGACGCCTACACAACCACCGGTAAGTTCCTATCAACCGGTTGAAGCGAACAGAGGACGCTCAGCTGTAGTCAATGCTCCTAGGACTCGTAGTTACACAGGCTGCGTTTTAGGATGTCTGAGTACGCTACTTGTCCTCGTTCTCCTTTTAGGGGCTACATGGATTTTTGCCTTACGTCCATTTATTCATGATACAGCCGTGACACAGATGGATAACGCAATGGCAAATGCAGTCAACCAAATCCCTGCGGTAGGATTGCCCATTCCTCCAGGCACAACACTTCCAATATCAGACGATACGGTCAATGCCTTGCTTTCTAATACCAACGCAGATTCTGACACCGTTCAAGGCACAAATATACAGTTTACTTCCAATCAAGTGCTGCTCGACTTTAAGCTCTACGGACAAGATTGCACGATTACGAGTGTACCACAAGTACAAGACGGAAAGTTGGTCGCCACGAACGTTGCCGTTTCAGGAATCATAAGCCTTGTTTTATCGTCTAAAGATGTTACCGCACTGCTAAACAAGCACTTATCAGAGGTAACAACGCGTATCAATCACGGCGTTACAAAGGTTCATCTTATAGATCACGAAATAGATGTTACCGTTTCGTGATTACTCCCACGCGAAGATCGCGGGGGCTTCTAGGGGTTGGATACCCAGAG
>CAZZVE010000013.1:26263-65545 GCA_964657325.1 uncultured Ktedonobacterales bacterium | reverse complement strand
CTTGCTACGCCCCTCCTTCAAGAGGGCCTAGCATTAGTTTAATGTATAAGGAGAGAAAGATGAATCGGCGAGACAGAATCCGCATGAATGACGAAGAGATACGCGTGTTTCTTGAGGAACAGCGTACAGTGCAGATAGCCACAAATGACCATGATGGATGGCCTCACTTGGTAGCGATGTGGTATGTAGTGATAGATGACCAGCTCGTTTTCTGGACGTATGCGAAGTCTCAAAAAACCGCTAACCTACGGCGAGATACAAAGCTTACCTGTCTTATAGAGGCTGGCGAACGATATGAAGAACTGCGGGGTGTCCAGATTAAAGGACAGGCAATTCTCAAAGATGATCTCGAAACTGTGCAGCGCATAGGTGAAGTCATCTTTGAGCGTTATACGGGTCCATTGAATGATTCTATTCGCCAAATGGTTGCAGCACAGGCAACAAAACGAGTTGTGGTCTTTGTGGAACCTAAGGAAATAGTTTCGTGGGATCACCGAAAGTTAGGAGGTGCCTATTGATACGTTATAGTAAGAGAATAGTGTCATCATAATAAGGAAAATATTTATGAAAGTACCTCTACGCGTATTTTTTGCTATCTTTATCATCATACTTGGCGTCCTGGCCCTGAGTGGAGAGGCAAACAGCACATATGCCGCGGCAAGCGCAATACAGATGTCCCTATTTCAAACCTTTGACGGAAACTTCCCTTCAGCTCAAGACTATCAGCAAACTGCTCCTAAGGTTCAGTTTGTGTGGGGCGCGTCAACAGACGAGGTGAGTGTTTGGAAAAAGTACAATGCAAGCATTCGACTTGCCTATTACATGCCTTTCAACCGTGACCCACAAAGCAATTCGCTTCAATGGTGGCAAACGAATCATCCTGACTGGGTTGTCTATCGCTGTGATCGTCATACTCCAGCATACATAAATAATGAACCGAATGTACCCCTCGATATTTCTAACCCGTCGGTACGTTCCTGGCAAATACAGACCTTTGCTCTTCCGGCCTTACAACTTGGTTACACCGCAATTGGCTGGGACAACCTCGACCCTAATTGGCGCGGTGCATGTGGTCACTATCTGCACGGTCAATGGGTCCAAAGCTACTCTGGTGCTGCTAACGATCCCAATTGGCACAAAGATGTTCTAAACTGGCTAGTTGCGCAAAAACAGCAACTGCATGCGCTTAAGATACCTCTTCTTTCTATTCCCAATGTTGACTTTCAAGGCTGGGCATATCAAGGTCTTTCTACACTAAAGCGGATTACAGATGCAACTGATAGCGTCTTTGAAGAGCAAGGTTTCGTTGGCCCAAGCAGAATACTTAGCCCAACATGGGGCACTCTAAGAGACTGGATGCTCTATACTCAACAACAAGGGAAAATGTTCTATAGTTGTAATGGTCTACCTCAGAATCCACAACAAGCTGATGTACTTTGGGTAGCAGCAAATTACTTGCTACTTAATCAGGGGAAACTTTCCTTATGGATTTCGCGGGATCAAGCATATGGCTATCCAGCATTGTCTTATCCCGAATACATTGCGACATCCTCATTACAGCGTCCGGTAGGACAGTTGTATGTTTCTCAATATCTGCAAAGACGTGATTATGCTGGTGGTCTGGTACTCGCCAATACTGACAGTGTTTCACATGTGTTTCTCGTTCCTGGACACAAGAAGGATTTATCTGGAAACCAGGTAAGTGGTAAGATTACGGTACAATCAGGCGCAGGCGTCATTCTCTTGAATGCATAAAAGAGCAAGATGCTAGCTCTTTTATCTCTATTCTTCTGGTTTCGTTGGTCCAATGCCTATACTTGTGTAATATTGCTCTTCAAGACCAGCTGTTGTTATACGCTTCTCTTCTACAAGGGCCTGTTGCTGTTGCTGCCTCACTCGTCTCCTTTTAAAAACTCCCTGTGTGTACATATACACGTTTACAAGGAGACCAAGTACAATGAGGCCACCAATAATAAGTGCTGTCACGAGGAATGCTGTCATGAGAAATTATTCCTTTGTCTACAGGGCGGATGCCCTTATCGGCAAGATATCACTCTGTTATAGAAGACGCAGAATGCTCGTAACTATCAAATGAAATGACATGCAAAACAGAGTCGCTTGTAACAATACACGGTTAAGGTGTTCCTAAAGATGCAAAACATCGTTAAGAACACCCCTTCTCAACTATAAGACAACAGTTACTTTACGTTTCTTGCCGCCACGCAGGAAACTCAAGGCGATTTTTTCACCCGCTTGATGACGACGCACAACGCGTTGCAAATCACGTGGTTCTGTGATTGACTCTTCGTCGGCGGCAATAATCACGTCCTGACGTTTTAGCTCGGCACGGTCAGCAGGACCGCTTGAGCGCACTTCGAGCACCTCCATACCAAATTGCTGTAGAAGGTTAAGGCTTTTCTGTAACGCGACATCGAGCTTTACACGCATACCACCAACGCCCAATGAGACCCCACTTATCTGCGTTTCGCGTTTTTGTGCCGCGATGTGTGCAATCACCGTCTTTACCGTATCAAGTGGAACGGAGAAACCAAGTCCTTGCGCCATTGGCATCATCGCAGTTGTTATACCAACAACACGACCTGCACTATCCACGAGTGGACCACCAGAGTTGCCCGGGTTGATCGGCGTATCAGTCTGAATGAGGTTACTCATCTTTGGAATACCTGGTGCTTCCAGAGTACGACCTAGCGCGCTGACAACACCCGCCGTCACCGTCCAGTTTAAGCCATAGGGGTTGCCTACCGCGAGTACGAGTTGTCCTACACGTAGTGGAGTGCGCCCCAGTTCTGCGACGGGAAGATGATCTGCCCCTATGCGCAAAACAGCAACATCAACATTTTTATCACTACCCATCAGTCCAGCATCAAACTTGCGTCCATCGGCGAGCGTGACTTGAATACGTTTAGCATGCTCAACAACATGAGCATTAGTGAGGATTTGACCATCTGAGGCGAAAATGAAGCCAGAGCCGAGGCCACCATTAAACTCTGAACCATTAGGGCGGCGTGAACGTCCGCCTTCTCGCTCTATATCAATACGTACAACCGCAGGTCCTACGCGCTCTGCTGCAGTCGTGACTGCATTGGAATACGCGTCTAACGCTTGCGCATCTTTTTCGTATGTACTCATCGTCTTGTATCGTACTTTCTTGTGGAACCTCTTCGGGTGTAGTTGTTTGCGAGGCTACGACTCAATGAGATTGATATACATTCTATCATACTCTATGCGAAAAAGCTATCAGGCTCTCTTTGATGAAAAGTGTAGTACGATTTAAGAAACTTTCTCCCTATGCCTTTTTTGTGCCGAGGGCAGATAAGACGGCAGAAACCAGTACATCGAGTTTGAATGGCTTCTCGACAACCGTTGCATGCGGAGCTAAACGAAGAGCTTGAGATACCTCGTTTGGATTAGAGGCCGTACAAAAAATGAGGGGCAGGTTTCGTGTGTGAGCATGAGCCTGCAAGTGGCGTAATACTTCTATGCCAGTTATTTCTGGCAATTGTAAATCAAGAATCAACACTTCAATCGGTAAGTCTGGATAAGGTGAGAAAAGCGTGTGTACATTCCCTTCGCTTATCGCCTGGGGAAGTATGAGTGCGTCTAAGCATGAACGAGGATGCCTGTATATTTCAACCGAGTGACCTGCAAATTGTAACATTGTTGCGGACAGCTTTGCAATTCGTGCGTTGTCTTCGAGCAAACCTACTCGTGCCATATATAACTCTCTTCTCTAATCCTCATGCTTTACCATACAAATTGTAAAGTTTTAGAGTGATGAATGTCAAGCAAGGGTACTTCTATATACCTAGTTCCCTCTCGACGCTTCTGAAGAGATGCCGTACAATAGATATTGTTACTAGCTGATTATGCAATAAAAAGATGGATACATATATTATGAGTGATGAATTGACAAGAAGATACCCGGTCAGCGTTGTACGCTTTGGCATGGGAAAAGAAATACAGTTATATCAGGACGAACTTGTCGTAACAGGGCAGGAGGAAGACCAGGAGACACGTGTACACCTTTCTGCGATCAAACAACTGACACTTATTCCGGGTGATCCAAATCCCGGCAAACTCGTGTTGATGGCAGACTTGGACGATGGTAATACCGTAATTTTGGTCGAGGGCATGAGCAACGCACGCGATTTTCGTGCTATGCTCCCAAAGCTGCTTGAACTACAACCCGACATTCAGCTTGATCCACCAGATATGGGGGAACAACTACGGCAAGCACTGAATACACGCCGAGCATGGACACTTACCTGCTATGGTTCGTTTCTACTCGTCTGTGCCTTGCTTTCGGTTCTGTACTTCGTTGTGGCCTATATTGGAGCACATCATTAGTAGGGAGGAGCGTATATATGCAACCAACACAGCAGCCTTTTCTCGTTCCACATATGAGCGATGATTCACGTATCCGTGTCTTTCGGCGTATTTTTGCGCCCGAAAGCGCGGAGCAGATGGAAGTGGATGCCTTTGTTGTTATTACAACACGCTACGTTGTGGTGCTTGATACGCTTCTATGTCCAGAAGACATGGCAAATGTGATGCATGAGGTACGTGATGAGCTGATGGGCCGAGAACTACTTGTCGTGAATAGTCACGCTGATTGGGATCACTGTTGGGGAAATTGCTATTTCACTGGCAATAATGCAGTTCCTATTTTAGGACAGGATTATTGTTTCACTCGCCTTGGGTCAGAGGAGGCTAAAGCTGAACTGCTTGAATATCAGCATCGTCATCCATCTCTGCAAAACGTGGTTCTAGTCGCGCCGACGATCACGTTTCCTGACAAAATGACAATACATGGAGGAGACCTGACACTTGAACTCTTTTCAGCTCCTGGGCATAATCCCGATCATATCTCGGTATGGATACCAGAAATACGTTTGCTTCTTGCCTTTGATGCTGCTGAAAAACCACTCCCCCTTATAGAGAGTGCTGCCAGTGTGCAAGACATGTATGACACACTAGAACATTTTCTGTCCCTCCAACCACAACGCGTTCTTTGTGCGCATGGCAAGACGACTGATAGCAGCATCGTGACGCAAAACTTACACTACATACAAGAGATTGAGCAACGGAGCCATACTTTTCTGGTGACACATCATCCAACAGATGCTGAACTTGAACATGCATCAGCACTCATCGGGTACTCTTTTAACGATGTTGTCGGAGATACGAATACTGTCAATGAAGCAGATCGAGAATTCTATACATGGGCACACGAAAGAAACATTCGTTACGTGCTACAATGGCTGTTGCAACAAGAGCATTAGTTTTCCGGAGAAGATGGCACTTCAAGGGAGCGTATTGGTCGGAACAGTGTTTTACGTCGCCTGAAACTTCGTCGAGCCACCAAAGCAAGAAGCACAAAGAATAAAAGTATAAGCAGTAGTGTTATAATCCGTGTTAGATTAATGCCGTTCCCAGTGCCAGGAAAGAGATAGACGTTATTGGCAGCAACATACAACTGTGAGGCTTGATCTGCCCCAATCGCAAGCGCGTAAACGGATGTATTTTGAGGAAATCCAGCAGCAACACCAAGCCAGTTCTCTCCATTGTCATCACTACGGAAGACCCCAAAGCGTGTTCCAGCGTAGAGCGTTGACGCGTTTGTACTTCTAAAGTCAATCAAAATATGTTCAATGGGAACTCCATGTAACACTTGTCCACTTTCTATCCAATGCATTCCAGAGTCCATAGAGCGAAAGATACCGTGCTTCGTACCTGCATAGACAAGTCCAGCAGGGCCACCGAAATTGGCGGCTGATTGTATAGAGGTCACACCATCAGCGATAGGTAAACCAGTATTGAGACCTTCCCATGTAACACCTTCATTATCAGAGCGATACACACCAAGCGATGTCGCGGCCCACAAGCGATGCTTCGTGCTATCGAACGCAAGTTCGTTGACATCAAGAGCGGCAGGAAGCGTGCTATTTATCGCCTGCCAATGAGTAGGATTATTGCTGTCACTTGTAAATACACCGTGATGGAGTGTGCCAACATAGATGCTTTTCTGCTCGTTAAAGGTCATTGTGGTATAGCTATCAGCAGGTAAACCTGAGTTGGATGTATTTGCTATTTGCCAAGTTTGTGCAGCGTCAGTGCTTACATAGAGTCCATGATCTGTAAGTGCGTAGATACTCTTTCCAGAGGGAAGGATGGCAAGCATCTGCAATTTTATAGGTGTTGAGGAGATGTGATTTTGCTTCAGCCAGTGTTGTCCACTATCACTACTGATGAATAAAGTCCCATCTTCGCTACCTGCATAGAGTTTTTGAGAAGCTATAGGGTCTACTGCAAGTGCCTGAATATGTTGAGCAGTAAGTGTTGATGCTTGCCAACTTCCGCTTCCTAACAGATTTGCATCAGACGCACAAGCAGAGAAGCCTACTAGTAGTACGATAAGAAGCAGGAAAAGCGGTGCGTTCCTACGAATATTCCCTACAATAGCAGTTCTTACACGTAGAACAATATCCTGTTGTATGTTCCCCATAACGTTCTTACAACCCTAATAAAGTAAATCTACATCTTCGCCTATACCTTGTTTTCCAGCAAGAAAGTAGACATGCGCCGCCGTTACAACATCTTCTAGCGCGATACCAAGTCCTTTGTAAAGCGTGATTTCGTCGGGCGTCTCGCGTTGAAGTCCTTCGTCTGCCACGATTTCATGCAATTCATGAACACGATTCCATTGAAACAACCCCTCTTCGGCTGGAATAACAAAATCCCCAGCTTCTTTGTATGCTTGTTCAATGGAGTCTGTAACGATGAGCATACTCCTATGCAGTGTTGAAAAGTCTAGCTCACGTCGCTGTATCCAGTTAGAGCCAATGGCATTGATATGACATCCTGGTTTGAGCCATTCTCCGTGCAGCACAGGATCACGAGCAGTAGTCGCGGTAATAAGAATATCAGCGTTCTCGACGACTGTACGTACGTCATTCACTGAAGTTACTTCGATGTTCAAGAGACGCGACATCTCATGGCAAAACAATTCACGTTCGGGTTGCCTACGGCTATAAACGTTCACGAAGGTAATGGGACGCACTGCACAGACACCCATCAACTGAGTTACTGCCTGTTGGCCCGTACCAATAAGACCAACTATTCTCGCATTCGTTCGTGCTAAATATTTCGTTGCAACTCCACTGGTGCCACCAGTACGCATCGCACCCAGATGGTCGGCTTCGATGATTCCTAATAACTCGCCGTTGTGTGCGCTAAAAAGCATAACGACATAACGCACACCTTCACGGAATGATGTGTAGGTCTTAAAACCTACAACACCAAACGTGGGAGCGGCGGCAGCTAACACCGTCAGGACGCCATTAGCAAAGGTAAGTCTACTACGGGGTTGATTCTTTACCAACCCCTGCGATTGTGCATGAAAAGCTTCTTCTAGCACCGTCACCGTGTCACGCATGCTCAGTAAGTCATGAACCTCTTTTTCACGTACAATCAACGCCATACTTTACTCTCTACATTTCTTGCGTCTCTAATCCTCGCGGCGAATGACACGGCGCATATATACAACTGTCTCGTGGACCTCGTACCCTCTGGGGAGTTTCTTGTTATTTTGAGGCAATAGCAAGTCTTTTATCCCTGTAAGTGCTGGCAATGCACTTTCCACCGACTTAGATGATGGCGAGAGGCGAGCAAGTAAACCGCGACGCAACAACTCTAATCCCATACCCACAGCTACTGCTCCCACACTTGCCGCAACACCACGCGGTACAGGCAGGTTATAGAGGAGTGCAGGCAAATTTTTCTCCACAGGTACAAGGCCAGTGGAAGATACCGCGAGGTCTGCTCCACATTGGCTACAATAGACATCATTCTTTGTGATTGTAGACTGACATTCAGGGCATTTCATAGGTGTTCTCCTCCATGAGTCAGGCGATTCATTGTATCTCTTTTTTGCTTTTTATATACTCAACACTAGCTTTTCTGTAAATCTTATACTCTATTGTAACGCTTCTGACGCAATGCGTCTACACTTTTTGCTAACAAAACAGACGCCTGTTCCACTTCCGCTTCTGTAGTCCATCGTCCAAGCGTCAGGCGTAGCGCACCGAGTGCTTGTTCGCGTGAAAGCCCCATTGCGGTAAGCACGGACGAAGGTTCTGTATTACCTTCATGACAGGCAGAGCCAGTTGAGCTAGCAATCTCAGGCGTGGTAGCAAGTACCTCTTCACCTACAACATCATCAACATGTATATTTAACGTGTTGGGCAAGCGTTCTGTACGATGTCCATTGAGATGCACAGAGTCTGGTAGTTGTTGCTCCAGTCTCTGCTGAAGCAGATCGCGTAGATGTCGTAGACGTACTTGGCTTGACGCTAACTGCTCATACGCTAACTCACATGCAAACCCTAGACCTACCATGTATGCTACGTTCTCTGTTCCTGCCCTACGTCCGCGCTCTTGTCCGCCACCATAGATTGCTGGCTCAAGTTGTAGACTATCTCTCACATAGAGTGCGCCAATACCCTTTGGGGCATACAACTTGTGGCCTGCCACCGTTAGCAAATCAACACCAAGTTCGTCTACCAATGTTGGAATTTTCCCAACAGATTGTGAAGCGTCTGTATGCATGAGCGCACCGTGACGATGTGCGATCTCGGCTATTTCAGCGATAGGCTGTAGTGTCCCCGTCTCATTATTCGCATGCATGATTGTGACTAGTACAGTCTGATCACTGATAGCAGCTTCTACATCCTCACTATGTACACGTCCCTGCGCGTCAACAGGGAGATATGTTATACGAAAGTCATGCAGACGTTCGAGTGATTTACATATGTTCAGCACAGCGGGATGCTCGGTGACTTGTGTGATGATATGGTTGCCACGATGCCGTGCCATAAGTGCAGCACCACGAATTGCGAGCGTATCGCTTTCAGAGCCACAGCCCGTGAAAATAATCTCTGATGCCTGGCAATGTAGCAGTTGTGCGACTTGCACGCGCGCTTTGTCAATAGCTTGTCGTGTAGGCAATCCATATGCATGTGTGCTTGAGGGATTCCCAAAGTGTATTGAGAGGTACGGTAGTATTGCCTCAACCACAAGAGAATCAACGGGCGTGGTCGCGTTATAATCAAGATAAATAGGACCATTCTGTAGTCCTGGATGCGTTGTCATGTTTCTTACCTCTTGTTGCTATTTCAAGACTTCTTTTTGTTGTTATTATTGTACGCTAGAAAATTTGTCTATACCCTCTGTGAGCTGTATAAGCTATACACAAAAAAGCGAGATGATGAACGTCTTTAGTGAAAACAGGATAGAACGTTCTTTTCTTACTACAAAGGATTCATTGTAAAGGAGGCTCCGATTATGGCAATAGATTATATTGTTTTTATTCATGGTGTCAATACACGCGAGAAAGTTGAACCACCAACATATGCTGATGCGCTCTTTTCGCTTATTCAAGCATCTGTTGCTCGTCAGGAGAATGGTGCTTCCACCCGTCATTTGGTCAAAGTCCCTCTTTACTGGGGAAGTGAGGGAGTTTCTGCCGAAAACGGGTTACTCAAAGAATATAAACACTCACCTGAGAAGTGGAAGAAGTTTTGGTTCAAGAAAATGCGCAGTAGTGTCTTGCTGGAATTCGCGGGTGATGTCGCTCTCTATATGAGTCGCTATGTTGGTGCTAGAGTTGCCAATAAATTGAAAGCCGATGTCTTTACACAACTAGGACCAGCCGTGCTTGCCTCAAATGCTGAAGATCGTATACATCTGGTCGCGCATAGCCTCGGTACCGTTGTGCTCTTCGATATTCTCTTCAGTGCACGTTGGGATGAGGAAGGAACTCCTGGGTATGAGAGTGTCAAGGCTATACGCGAGGGTATCTATGGAGTAGAGCCTAATTGGACGCAGGGTATACGACTTGCCAGCATTTCTACAATGGGTTCACCACTTGGCCTCTTTAGCCTGATGGATGTAGATCAAAGTAATGTGGAGCAAAGAAATGGCAAGAATGAAATTGTGAACACGCATGATATCACGCCGAGGCTTCAGCAATTTCTTGAACGTATTCCCACAAAGTTAGGAGATAAAGACAAGCGACTTCCCTGGCTCAATTTTGCCCATCCTGGTGATCCATTGGCCTCACCACTTGATCCACTGATGCCTGATATGGTAGATCGGGATAGAAAATATGTCGAGGTAGAAGATGTTATCCTTAAAAATGTGACATTTGCGGACCACTTAGGACAGTTATTCAATGAGAGTCCTCTTACCATGCTCCACGCTGGAGGTGCTCACATGAGTTATCTCAATAGCAAACAGGTAGCAGATAGAATTGCACGTGCAATTCTTGCGTCTACAAAGCAAAGGACAACAACTGGACAAGTGAAAGTCCATGATATGGTCAAGTAGTTTTGCTGAGGGAGGATATGAGCAGGCAAAAACACATGACAGGGCAAGCCCCATAGGCGTTTACGTAAGGGTAAAAAAGAGGTCTCCTGTGAGGCCAGGGCACCCGCAAGGGGATGCCCCTCCCATGCGACGATGGCATCCCCTTGCGGGTGCCCTGGCCTCACTTGTTTTGTATAAGCATAAGAGGGTATACTTCTTGAGAGTTATCAACATTGATGTTGATGCTGAAAGCTATTTCACTGTAAGGAGATACCATGATTCAGTTAACCGCGCTCTACGGTCATCCTCAAGACCCTGCTACCTTCGATGAGTACTACCAGAACACACACAGTCCCTTAGCAATGAAGATTCCAGGACTCAAAGGCTATATCGCTAATAAGCCAACAGCGATCAATCCACAGGAGAAGACGCCTTACTATCAGATTGCGGAACTTTATTTTGATAATATGGAAGCATTGCAAGCGGGTTTACAGTCGGCTGAAGGTCAAGCCGCAGCGGGTGATACACAAAATTTTGCGACTGGCGGTGTCTCTCTTGTTATAGGCGAAGTACGAATATATGATGCTGTTTCGATCAGTTAAAACGCTTCCTTCATCAGAGAAAAGGGAGGAAACACTATGCTTGATATAAGCAGGACAACACCGGATGGCCTTGTAAAGTGGCATAAATTTGTTGTCGAGAATGATGTACAGATGCTGGAAGAGGCGTTAGCTGACACAGTAATCTTTCACTCGCCCTTCGTCTGGCGACCGATACAAGGGAAAACGGAGGCGATGCGCTATTTGAAAAGTGCTGTTCGCGTCTTTAGGGATTTTACCTATCACCGTCAGTTTGTTAGCGATGATAGTGTAACGCTCGAATTTAGTGCCTATGTCGGAGAATTACAAGTGAAAGGTGTTGACCTCTTGCAATTTGACCAAGAGGGACTCATTACCGACTTTGAGGTGATGGTAAGACCAGCGAACGGATTGCAAGCTCTAGGAGCGGCAATGGTAGAGCAGCTAAAGCAGGTATAAAGTACTTTTACTCACAAGAGAAGGCCATGATGGACAATACATTGTTCATCATGGCCTTCTCTTGTGAGTAAAAGTAGCAGTCAATTAAGTATGTAAAAGAGTATTACGCTGAGAATTTAGCGGCAAGTTCGCGTGCGCTTGGCTCAACAAGTACGGAGCCGTCAGGAAAAACGATGGTAGGTACGCTACGTGCGCCGTTGTTGACCTTTACGACATACTCTGCTGCATCGTCGTCTTCCTCAATGTTTATGTAGTCATAAGCAACGCCGTGCGAATCAAGCCAGCGTTTCGCCATACGGCAATCGCCACACCATGTGGTGGCGTACATAACAACTTTTTCCTCAGTCTTTGGTGTTTGTGTGGTAGATTCAGTCACGATTAGCTCCTAATAAGTATGAAGTAATGTAAGAATATATCTACTTACTGAAACATGATACTTAGAAAAAGTATTCCCACACTTGCCCTTCAATCAATACATTCTCGAACTTCTTGCCCATCTTTGTATAAATGTAACTGAGCTGTAGATAAACGAGGAGATGCCACAAGATTCAGCAATAATTATGCGTCCTAAGAGATAGCAAAACAAAATAATAGCAGTATATGAGTAAGGATTGTAACTATGTCTATTCCTATAGATAATGCATTGGAGGATTTGGTAGTGCGGGCACAAGATGGGGACTCTACAGCCTTTACTATGCTCTTTGAACACTTTCATACGGCAATTTGTACTTATTTAGCCCACATGGTGGGTAACGCAGAGGAAGGACGCGATCTCGCACAGGAGACATTTCTACGAGCCTGGAAAAGCTTGCCGCGCTTGCATGAAGTACTGTCTTTCAAAGTGTGGCTTTATCAGATCGCTACAAACGTAGGATATTCGCATCTGAGAAGGAGACGATTGACATTCTGGGTAGGTCAGGAAGAGTTAGAGGAGGGAAAGATAGACACTCAACTTAGCGTTTCTGGGCCAGAGGAACGCGTGAGCGAAACGGAGATAGTACAGCATACACTTGCACAAGTTTCTCCAAAGCAACGCACATGCTTGATACTTCGCATTATCCTAGGATTTTCACAAAAAGAAGTCGCAGAAATGTTAGGAATTAGCGAAACGTCGGTAGGAGCGTACGTGTGCCGTGGGCGAGAACAATTTCGTCTGGTGTATCTACGTATGGAAGGGAACACGCTATGAGAGAGCAAACAAGAGATACATTACCACAACCTTGCCCTCAGTGGGCCGAGAAACTATCTGCCTTACAGTTACATGACCTTTCTTCACCAGAGAAAGAAGAAACCGAGAGGCACATTACGATGTGTTTGGCCTGCTCATCTGTGCTAAAGCAATATCACCAAATGGATGTATTACTAAAAGGCTTACCAGCAGTCCTACCACGTGAGCAATTACCAGTTCACCTACTTGCACAAACCAAGAGGGAATATATAGGAATGGACATGAAAAAACATACGATCACCGAACAGGAAACAGGGATGTTTGTGATACCAAGCAACAAGAGCCAGCCTAAAGGAACTATGAGAAGATTTTTGCAAGTCATGAGTACGCTAGCGGCAGTGCTTGTAGTTGCGGCGATAGCTACTAGTGCTTTTTTACTCTTTTCTCATAGAAACCCGGTAAGTAGCACTGGCGACGTTCCTACATCTACACAAAACGCCGTTTACTATAACCCGGAAATTCCAGGGAACGCAGGAAGGGCCAATATCTATGCCTTTAATCCCAACAACGGTTCTGTCATCTGGCGCACGCACTTGCAAACGAAACTGAATACGTCGCTCATGACTCAGTATCAAGGGAAAGTCTTTGCACCCGGTTATGATGGTACTATGTATGCCCTCGATGCTTCTAGTGGGCGGGTTCTCTGGACGTATTCCATCAAGAATGATCCAGTATACCCTGGCGTCCCTCAAAATAGTAATTCACCCAGTTCTGCGATAGCTGCTGGCAATACCATCTTCTTTGGCGCACCGAGCGGTGCCTATGCAGTGGATATTGATAGTGGGAAATTGATTTGGCATAAGAAGCCTCTTCCAACGTGTAAAGGTGCTCAAGTAACGCAATCAGGAACTGTAACAATAGTAAATGGAAGTCCAACATGTAATATTGTGCCGATTGCAGCGACAAAAGACACAGCGTTCACCTATATCGATGGCCTCTACGCACTTAAAGCTAGTACTGGTGCTGTCCTCTGGAGCGACAAGAACAGGCAGTTTACTGGCTATAACAGTTTAGCTGCCGTAAGCGGTAAGGTCTACATTGTGGACACTCATTCTCAGGCAAATAGCTGTGAAAGCAAGCTTTCTGTTTTACAAGAGAGTAGTGGGCAGGTTATAAAAACGTTTGATCACCTTGGATGTGATAGCTCAATAGCACTGAGTAGTAGTCCTATTGCAGTTAGTAAAGGAATAGTAGTCGTCGCTGGGAATAAAAGTTTGACGGCTATTCGCAGTAGTGATGATACTATACTCTGGCAGAAAAAGACAACGTTTGAAATGAATAATTTGCTAACTACCAGTGATGGACATACTTACTATCAAGGCATAGGAAACATTAAGCAGCAAACGAAAGACAATACAAATACTGGTACATATGATGAAAGCTACTACTCTCTCAATATGCAAACAGGTGCTATTGAGTGGAAATGGACTCGTAGCGTGAGCATGAATGGAGGAATAGGGAGTCCAGGTGAAGGTGTAGTTGTCAATGGCAAGCTGTGTTTCTTCTACGTGAGCGATTTCACCAATGCAGGAAAAGAAGGTATGTTTGTCATTGATAATGGAAAGAAGTCATTCTATCCGCTTCCAGCAGATTGGCAGAAGTAAACACTTCATAAGCTAATGTTCTCAATAGAAAACATGCGTCGTAATGCTCTTTAGCATCACGACGCATGTTTTCAGCTATGTAAGATGAACATAAATGAGCGTAAATAGTTGCGCTGCTCGTTGTACGGATGCAGGCTCAGGTTGTTTTGCTGCATCAAGCGTTACCGTATACGCTCTTGCAGCACCTGGACGCTCTCGCACAAATGCTGTCAGTTCTTTAGCAATCAGTTCCTTGTCATCATGAATGACCTCTGCGGTCCCTTTCAACTGTTTGCCCTGTAAGTGTAGTGTGACGGAAGGATGTTCAAGCAAGTTCTTATACCACGCGTGATCTGTGAACAATACGACGGTATCGCCATGTTTTGTGTACCCTAAAGGCGTTGTATAGGTCTTACCACTTTTCCGCCCTGTAAATGTCAACAGGATGAGCTGGCTACCCAATAGTCCTTGTAGTGGAGATTGGAGTAGAAATGTCATAATTTGGTTCAATAACTTTGGCGGTGTTCTTGGTGTATGTTGAGGAGTGTTATCTACAGCCATACGAGTACGTTTTCCTTTACTATCCCTCTGCTGGAATGAGAGAGGGTTTATTGATGCGTTCAAGCATCAGGTCAAGAAACTTTTTGCCACCTGTAGCGATTAAGCTAGGGTTGCGAGCAAGAATACCCATGACAAGACCTGCGTTGAAGTCTCCGCGTAGTGCTTGAGCCATTTGAGCAGGTGTGAGCCGTTTCATTAAATCAAGAGAGCTATCCCACTGTTCATCGCTATAGCTAGCAATGCGCTTGTTAATCATATACGAGATGTCCATATCACGCCCAAAACGTACACGCCACTGCTTATCGAAGCGTTCCAGGAATGCTGCCGATGTGTTGCCAGCTTTCACCGCATCAGCAGCGACCTTACCAGCCATTTGACCGGAGTAGATCGCAAAACGGATTCCTTCGCCAACAAGTGTTGAGCCGTGACCACCCGCGTCACCAGCTAGAAGCAGTCCGTTTCTTGAGAAGCGTTCTACTGCTCCTTCCGATGGAAAAAGACCTGTATGATATTCAACAGGGCTGGCACCCTTGAATTTCTCAGTTAACTGTGGAATATCACGGACAATACTATCGAGGTAAACACGTGCATCATCGTCGCTATCGGGATGCAGAACACCAACACCAAGGCGAACTCGTCCATTGCCACGCGGAAAGACCCACGCATACCCTCGCGGGGCAAAAGCACTACCCATGATGAGATAGAGTTCATCCTGCGGATAATTCGGGGCATACATATCGTATTCAGCACCATAGCCATAGCGGTGAAATGCCTTCCCCATGTCGGTGCGTACCCCAATATGACGTGAGAAACCACTTGCGTCAATTGTGACAGGTGCTTTAAAAGTGAGACGCTCACTCACATGATTTTTCGCGGTAACGCCTACTACACAGTCATTCTCTAATAGCGTCTGCTCGACGATATGGCGCATGCGGAGTTCCGCTCCTGCTGCGATGGCACGACCTGCGAGATGCTGATAGACACCACGTACATCAATCACACATGCAACGGCTGGATTGTATTGTAAGGGCACTTCGCGCTGTGGAGAAAGAAATACAACCTTTGTGATAGGATGGTAAAGATGTTCAGGGATGTTGAGTGCCTTCATATCGCTTACCCAGCTGCCACCACTCGTATGTACTGGATAACCAATCTCGTTTTGTCGTTCTAATATCAGTGTGCGTACTCCCTGTTTTGCCGCCGCCTCAGCCGCCGCCAATCCAGCAGGTCCACCACCCACAATTAACACATCGTATTCGTCTGTCATACTATGCCTTCTTTAGGATACGTTTCTTTTGCAATCATAAGATTGCAATGACTGTTTGCCTTTTAGTGTATCATGTATGAGCAACCATGATTGCCTATAATTAACTTAGGTACTCCCTGACTATAAGAATTATTGGAGATTATATAAAGCTAAAGGCAGCGAATAAATCGTCCATATCTCCGCCAATATCTGTGTCAAGATGAACTTTTGTCATATTACTACACCTCACTACTTATAGTAATCCTCAACATATGCACGTTTGTCATGACCTTACCAAACTTTTCATATATCGTCATTGTATGATATTAAAGTGTATAAAAGTGTTTACTAAGAAGGTTTTTACATGCAAGAGTTTGATGCCATCACTAAAGATATTCTCAACTCCCTACACATACAAAAGCCTGTCTTGCTTGGGCAAGGTTCGGAGTCGCAGGTGTACAGCTACACAGAAGACGCAGTTGTAAGAATATACAAATCTGCTGTCTCAATAGAGTATTTGAACGAACTGGATACTATCTATCCACTTTTGTCTTCTCACAATTTGCCTTTCGATATTCCACGGCTATACGAAATTCGTCAAAAGGATGGCATCGTTTTTCAGATAGAGAAAAGGCTTATGGGAAAATCACCAGTATTAGTGTATGAGCAACTTGATGAACGGCAGAGGCAACGTTTGTTGCTTAACTTTCTTGAAGCGGTTGACTCCTTCAAGGACATTACGATTGATACAAGAAACTATGGACGGCTCATAACTGACGCGAAGGATGTGGCGCAGTATACAAGTTGGTTGCAGTTTATTCAGGAAAAAGCTCCACTCAAATTGCATGAGACAAGAGCAGTCCTGCAGGAAGACGGGGTTGACGTAGATTATGTGTTAGAAAAGTTTGACCAAGACGTTCAAACTCTACCTCGTTATCCTAAGAAAAATTTTGTACATGGTGATTATTTCTTTGGTAATGTGCTGATAAACGACAAGCTAGAAATTTCTGCGGTGCTTGATGTGAGTTGGTGGAGTGCAGTTGGCGACCATAGTATGGATATCGCTGGTGCTGTGATGTTTTTAGAACTCTATGATTTTGTATCTTCACAAGACCGAGCATACATCACATCTCAGGCCGTGGGCATGTATGAGGAAGGTATTCTCACATATATGCGAATTTATGAAATATACTACAGTCTGCTTCTTTCTGATTGTAAAACGCTGGACCCTTCAGCATATGTTTGGAGCCTCAAAAACTTGCGACACTATATGCTCTCGTAGTTTTGAAATTGTGGTGTATTCGCAAGAACACATCAATAGAAACATGTCAATGTATTGAACCAGCCTCAAGAACATACATTTGCTCTTTTCCTCTCGTCTTGTGTGCCGATAGAACGTAGTAGGTTGCTGCATCAACGTAGGGACCTATTGCACGACACATCTTATAAGAGGAAATGAGGTTCTGAAGGAATGCGTTTCAAATATCTAGCGAGTTTCTTTTTAATCTGTATAATTGGGTTAAGCGTTCTTGCTGGTCACATGCTTTCGCCATTACAAACATCGCATGCAGCAGGTCAATTCACACCAGATACAAAAGGCACTCGTCAAATTCTCCCTAAGCCATCTTTCCGCGTTAATTCTAATCTTCGGTGGATACATGGGCAGGGTATTGTACCGGTGACGACTTCACTCTATGAGGCAACGACCGATGCTCATACGATGTATGTGCAAGGGTGCAATGCTGCTCGTGGCTCCGAAGGTATTATTATTCTTGACTGGGGACAACCTGTTTATGTAGGCAACGGGCAATATGGTACCTATGACTTTGGGGGACACGACGACTCTGACACTGATATCTTGCACGCCTCGGCAAACTTTGCGCTTGGCGTCTGGGCATGTCGCACACCGATCACAAACATTGCACTTGCACTTGGTGAGAGCAATTACTACTCCGGTAATGCACTTCCGCTCACAAGTGCTGCTTGGTACGTTGACGGTCAACAATGGGGAAAGCTTGTCAACAACCTGAACAATTTTGTCGTCAGTAATCACTACAATGTCATGGGCATCTATGGTGCAGGTGATCTTGAGACAGGTTGGCAGACATTTGCCTTAACAAGTAGTCTTGTCAACGGCTTCAACAACACATCATCGCTTGCCTACTTCGATTTCGGTGATGATGCCCCTGGCTATTGGACAAACTATCAAACATGGTATATCGCGTATGGTGCTCATGATAACTTGCCTTTACCCGAAATTTATTATAACGCTGATGCGACCTATGACTGGCAAGTGTTGAATGTCTGGTCTTGCACATACATGGGTGGTCCAATGTATATCCGAGGTGCCATGTCTACATCCATAGGCAATTCTTCAGCACAGGCATGGACCGCAATGTATCAAGCTAC
This sequence comes from uncultured Ktedonobacterales bacterium, assembly GCA_964657325.1. Classification (GTDB taxonomy): domain Bacteria; phylum Chloroflexota; class Ktedonobacteria; order Ktedonobacterales; family Ktedonobacteraceae; genus JBBQVS01. Next base: position 47,095 of record CAZZVE010000013.1, on the reverse strand, counting down.
CGCATCAAATGCATGTACAGCACGCACACTTCCGTGGATGACCTTCTCTACCTATATCGCGTAACATCCCTGAGATTTTTCGTAGGAATTGATTTATCAAGTCCCTACTAGTCTGTCAAACTCAATGTGTCACCGAAACGAGGGCACCCGCGAGGGGATGCCCCTCCCATACGATGTGTTTTCCCAAGCGCGTTCGCGTATGGGAGGGGCATCCCCTCGCGGGTGCCCTTACCTTTGACAAATGTGCTTTGACGATCTACGACCAATGAAAAGGCAAGCATACTATGCAAAAACATACTGCACGAAAAAATGTAACTACACCTACTCGACGGCTTCGGTTCCGTCCTATCTGGCTCTTATTACTCATAGCAGTTTTATTTGTTCTTTGTGGCGTGTTTCTCGCATTCGCCCATCGCTCACAAGCATCTACAAATGTATCAACTATATCTCAGCAAACACATAGCACTACTGTTACAACAGTAACACAGGCACCATCGACCATAGTTACTCCTACTGCTAGTCCAGAAAGTACGAATAAGCAAGCGGGGCTTCTACATCCTACGGCTACACCAGTACAGACGATAGTAGCTGCAACACCCACATCGGTTGCATCAACTCCTACGCTAGTTGCATCAACACCACAACATACACAATATGGCGTGTTTCCGCTATCATCGGGAGGACCTCTTCCAGTACCTGAGAGCGTTCTGCGTCCAACAAATATTGCACGCGTGATGCTTGGTTCAACACTTGTTTCTGTATATGCTGGCTCGATGTCAAGCAACCCACAAGAAGGCATCCTTTGTGTCTTACGCGAAGATATTACAACGGGTGCATTACATCTTCAGGTGTATCAAGGACCTTCAACGGGAGGTGCATTGACCATCCTCTCGATTCAGAAAAGTGTGCTAAAAATAGCAAACACAAAAATGCAGGGTTCTTTTGACCTGAACACAAATACGTTTCAGTGGTAACATTACCTACTGATGTCGATATGGTCTATGAGGAAGCGTCACCTGTTCGTGTGGCGGCTTCCTCCAAATGTGCTTTACCTCTCACGTTCACCAACGCAACGCCTATAATGATCACAGCCCCACCGATAAGCGAGAGCAGAGAAGGAATCTCACCCAACCAGGGCCAAGCAATCAACGCAGCTAACACAGGTATGACATAGAGAAAGCTTGTTGTATTGGAGGCGGGCATACGTGAGAGGGCATAGGCCCATGCGACATACGCGATTGCGGCAGGGAAGATGCCTAGATACACAATTGCAATAGTTGCCTCGCTTGATGCTGTTTGTATTTGTTGTAGCAAACCAGGAGCATAGACTAACATGAAGAGTGTTGCCATCCAGATAGTATATGTCGTCAGTTCTATACCAGAGTATTTTTTCAAATAGGGTTTCTGTATGACAAAATAAACGCTTTCGGAGAGCGATGCAAGTAAGATAAACAGCGCACCCGGCGCGAAACGCAGTCCACCACCTTGTCCAAGCACAACGATAATCACGCCTACAAAACTCAGGAATATACCTATCCATCCCAGAAGGCGCACTCGTTCACGCAGAAAAATAGCGGCAAGGATAGTGGTGAAGCAGGGAACAGTTGCAACTAAGAGACTTGAAGCACCGGCAGAGACACTTTGCTCACCATAAGTGAGAGCAACTTGATACACCGTAATGCCGATGAAACCAAGAAACAACATGCTTGGTAGGTCTCGTAGTGCGGGCAGACGCATACGAGTAACTAATGCATAGACTAAAAGCGTTGCGGAAGCGACAAGAAAGCGAAGTAACGCAAGATGTCCAGGTGTGTATGCTTTCAGACCAGCTCGAATACCGGCAAAAGCGGAAGCCCAGAGCACCAGTAACACGATAAGCGCGATAAGCAGAGGAGCATCAATGCGTATTTTAGAAATTGGGCGTGGTGCCAGGGGTAGGCGTGCCATAGGAAAGTCTCCATCAAGTTTCAATCTAGTACCTATGCACGATTATAGAACTATTGACACTAAACGAACATGCTAAACCGAAGCTAAAAGTATCATATGAGAAAGAAATCAAAGGCAAAGCAGTCATTTATCTTGCAAATAATCAAGGTACTTGATAAGGCAGTCAGGAAAAGTGTTGAGTGCGCCTAAGCAAGAGGATCAATACCATCCCATGTACCCATTGATGCAAGAGGGCGAAAACGTCCGAAAAGTTCTTCTCGATACCACTGTTCACTTCTTGTACGACGTATCACGTCAATATGTGTAGTAGTAGAACCGTAGGCAAATGAGGTAACAGAGGGAAGTGTACGCCATAGACTGATAGTTGCTTGATGAAGAAAGGGAGATTCGCCGACACCAACCGAATTTATATAGTTAGGTTGTTGCAGCAATTGCTCTGCGACAGCAGGTACAGCATCCAGAAACGTACGCCTTTTGGCAATACGAAGTGTGGCGCGCGTCAGAATTACCCATGGCCCTAGCTCAGGTGGTTCCACGGGTATCATTCCTGCAAGAGGATCACGTCCTCCCCATTTACCATGCCAGCGTACAGGACGCATATGTACGGTCCACACTTCCTCAGCACCTTGCCTTATTCGACCCATAATAGCAGAATGCGCCTCAAAACGTTTCAGGTCTGCGTACGAATCCCATACAGTGAAGAGCGCATAGCGTTGCAAGTCGGCGTGTGGGTCAAACGCGCGTCCCTTACCTACACCAAGCGAACGCCAAAAACGCAAACCCGATGTAAACACAATAGGGAAGCGGTCCAGCACTAGATGTGATAAAGCAATAAAACTAGCACGCTTAGGATAACGCACTAGCATAAAAGCTACAATCGGTTCGTTTTCGGCTATCTGCATTGAACGGCATCCCCCTTTAAGGATTATAAAGCACCGACTTTATCTAGTGCTATTGGTTATGTTTAGACGAACGATGTTCTGGATTCAGTTGTTCCAAAACCTCATCCTCGTCTTTGCTTTGCGCTTCATACGTGTTAGGTGCCTCTTCGATACGCCAGACGCCACCACGAAGAATCACATATCGCCATTCAAGGTTACGACTGTTATTGAAGTCTGCGGGAGTTGCAGTTTTGAGCAAATCAAGAACATCATCTGGCGCAGCATTGTGAATGTCTAGCTCGCCTGTTTGTACTTTGTGAATATAGCTACGTACCAAGCCTTGTGGGTCTGGGCGAAAGATTATACGGTCCATGTGATGCAAGTTGTGTTCGGCTACGTGACGATGCTCTGGAATATCCATATCGATCATAATGCGCCGACGTAGGGCTTCAAAGTAGCTGTACTGTATAATACCACTACAGATAAATTGTAATACTGAGGCTGAGTCAGATTGACTTTCATCCCATTTTTTAAACAGGTCCGCCATTGTACCCGCCGCATCAGCAATAATTGGTATTCCCCCAAGATGGCGTTCGGCGGCACGTTGAGCATATAATGCAGTTAACTCTGCCACCGTTTTGTTGTCATACAGACCATTTATATGATCCATTGCAATGCCGCGTACATGACGCAGATAGCCAATGGCTGGAACATCTTCGGGATCGCGTGGATCATGACGTGAGATTTCGTATGGCGTCTCTGCGTACCACTCTAAATGAGGTCGCTTGATACCAACGGTAAATTGATCAAATGGCACAACCTCGTTACGCCAACTCGCAATATGCACACCTTTCGTTTTTGCCTCGATAAGAAATGTATTTTCATACCCTTTGTTAGGATCGCTGAGGAGATAGAGGATAGCGGAATGGCTCCATTTACTCCCTGTCCCAATGCGTATCATCCGTGCGAACACTTCTTTTGGGTCCTGGTTTGCTCGTAGCACCACATCCGCAACACGCATATATGGTCCTTCGTCGTTTGTTTGCAGAAAGTAGGTCAATGGGTCATCACTCACATGTATAGCTCGATATGCCATCGGTAATTGCTCCTTGTCGTTATGCTCTTCCACTTCATGATTATGCACACATATACGACTTTTGGCAAGAGAAACAACCAGTAAGAATGTAGGGGTGAAGCCTTTCAACAATATATTTTTAAGGGATCGAGTAAAGTGCCCGTAGGGACCAGATGTATCGCGTCCGAGGCCAATTCATTGGCTATGAGCTGGTTCAACACACGAAGCAGACGCGATTTCGCGCAATGAAGTGCGCCGCGGACGCCGTAAACGTGGTCCCTACGAAACGATCACATGAGGATTAGCTGACTACTACAGATAGATGTTGCTTCTTTATACAATGTCTATAACGCAATCAGTTGAGGAACCTTAGCGTACGTATCCTCAAACCATGCGAGGGAATCGCTGAGCGCAACAACTGATCCAATCACAGTAATAGCTGGCGATTTAATTTTCATAGCTTTAGCATGGTTCGCAATTTTATCAAGCGAGTCTACGACGACACGTTGATAGGACGTTGTACCCTGCTGTATGACTGCGGCAGGTGTGCTTGACACGAGAGAGTGTTGCATCAAGGATCGTGTAATACGTGGCAAGGACTTCACACCCATTAAAACAACCAGCGTACCACCCGACGCTACACACATAGCCGCAGCCTCCCAGTTTACGGTGGAACCCTCAGATGCATCGTCTTCGTGTCCTGTGACGACCATAACGGAGGAAGCTAGACCTCGATGTGTCACAGGAATACCAGCCGCCGCAGGAACGGCAAAAGCAGAGCTTACACCCGACACTATTTCAAACGCGATGTTCGCTTGTACCAGTGCCAATGCTTCTTCCCCACCACGCCCAAAGACAAAAGGATCGCCACCTTTCAAGCGTACAACAACGTATCCTTGTTGAGCATAACTCACAAGTAACGCGTTGATCTCCTCTTGTTGTACCGCGTGGCGTCCCGATTCTTTACCGACAAAGACGCGTATGGCATGCATCGGGGCTTCATCGAGCAGATCAAGGTTCACGAGCCGATCATAGATAACTACGTCTGCAACTTGAAGGGCGCGCAGTCCTTTGACTGTAATTAACTCTGAGTCACCAGGGCCTGCACCAACAAGAAACACTTTGCCTCGTGACGTTGTTTCTATCTCCTCACTAAACTGAGGATGAATCGGCTCTTTGCCGTTATTCTTGATACCATGCTCACGCGTACTGATTGACATAGTTTTTCCTCTCCTCGAACTCATCGTTAAGTGTACTACTCGAAACAGCAACGTTATATGTCTTCAAGAGATCTGATGTTTCCTCAACTGCCTGTTCAATGTTTCCGTCCGTTAGTTTTTTGAGGATATTGGAAACGTAGTAATCTCCGAAAAAGTCATCGCGCTTAGCGTATGACACTCCGTTCTCACGCAAATGCGCACGGGCAACAGAGGCTAAACGCAGGTAGGCACCGTATGCAAAAGGAAATTGTTCCTCCAAACTTTGACGAATGCGCTTTGCCAGACTAGGACTCGCTCCCTCAGTAGAGACCGCGATGGTTAGTTGCTCTCTACGCAGAATGGAGGGGATAATAAAAGAGCAATAGCGTGGCACATCGACGATATTGACTAACTGACCACGCTCTTTTGTTTCCTTACAAATAGCATCTATCAGTTTTTGATCGTTTGTCGCCGCGATCACCAGCAAAGCACCCTCTAAATCGCCAGGTTCATATGCCTTCTGCCATAGCGTTATGCGTTTGCGTTCGGCTTGCAACAACAGTTCATTGCAAAATTCTGGATTTATTACCGTCACATGGGCACCGCTTGCAGAAAGTGCAGAGGCTTTCTCAGCTGCTATACGGTCGCCTCCAACAACAATAGTGGAGCGGTCTCGTATGTCGAGCATAATAGGATAATATTTTGACATGTTGTCTTCACCTCTCGACATCTATCCCTCGCTTCCTAAGCAAGAAGTTCATTTCTCCTCCTACTTTTATTGATAGGCTTCTTGTTGCTGTGCTTCAGTTTGAACATGTAAGTAGTCAAGACCGACACGGTAACAGAAGTCGCCAAAGGCCTCATTCTGCTTACGCTCATCGCGCCAAATACTTAGCAGCGGTCGTATAGTGCTTACCAGTTTATCCAGATGAACTGAAGGCGCATACAAAGCGTTCATACGTGTATTGACGAGATCACCACCGACGTAGATGTTGTAGACATCTTTCGTGCGTCCAACAATGCCAATATCGCCCATAGCTGGACGCGCGCAGCCGTTCGGACAGCCAGTCATGCGTACGCTTAACGGTTCGTCGCCGAGTCCTAATGCTTGTAGGTCTGCCTCTATCTGCCGTATCAGCGTTGGTAGTACGCGCTCGGCTTCTGCAAGTGCCTGTCCACAAGTGGGTAGAGCAGGACAAGCCATTGCGAAACGACGTGTTCCAACATCGGCAGGATTTGTCGGAATGTTGTAAGAGGCAAGTGCACGAGTTAGTTGCTCGCGTTGCTCGCTCTGTATATCAGTTAATAAGATATTTTGTTGTGCAGTGAGACGAACACCTGGAGCAAACTCTTGTATCACATTGCGTAACCCTGTCCGCATACGAATATCGGCAGTATCCTTAATGCGTCCGTTTTCAACATAGATACCGAGTGCCCACAAACCATCCCCTTGCTCATGCCAACCGAGATGATCCTGTGCGTCGTGCCATGTTACCTCGCGTGGGTCTTGCACATTACGACCCAGCCGACTCTCTACTTCGGTACGGAACCACGGAATGCCACGTTCTTCGACGACATATTTCATACGTGCATGCTTGCGGTTCTGGCGATCCCCATAATCACGCTGCACCGTAACAATCGTCTCTACAATTTCTAGCACCTCGTCAGGTGTAGCGAAGCAAAATGGAAGAGCTAACAGAGGATGTGTTTCAGCTTTGCCATGCGTCATACCCATTCCGCCACCGATAAGAACGGTAAACCCTTCGAGTGCTTCGTCTTTAAGCATTGCGACAAGCCCAATATCTTGTGTATACACATCAATGCAGTTGTCGCCAGGATAGGCAACGCCTATTTTAAATTTGCGGGGAAGATATGTTTTGCCATAAATAGGTTCGACATCTTCATCTTCGGCATGCTTGATTGTATCAACCTGCTCACCATCAATCCATATTTCGTGATAGGCATGGCTGTGTGGCGCGAGATGAAGGGCAATACGATTCGCAACTTCTTGTACCTGTGCTTGCGCTCGACTGGTTACAGGAGCAGGGCAGGCCATAACGTTGCGATTCACATCACCACATGCCGCCAATGTCGATAAAAGACTTTTATTGATATCATGAATAGTTGGACGTAAGTCACCTTTGAGTACACCATGCAATTGAAAGGCTTGTCGCGTTGTGATACGCAGTGTCCCATTCGCATATTGTCCTGCGATGGTATCTTCCGCGAGATATTGTTCAGCAGTCAAGGTGCCACCGGGTATGCGCGAACGCACCATGAAGCTATACTCTTTTTCCTCACCACTTGCTTTTCGTACCTGACGCGCATCACGATTCTCTTGCTGGTAGGTGCCGTGAAACTTGAGGAGTTGTATATCATCTGCCCCGAAGTGGCTCCCTCCTTGTTCCAGTTCTTCGACAATCTGTCCACGCAAGTAATCGCTCTCGATTTTGATACGTTCAACCTTGCTTCCAACCCCCGCACCTAAATGTGTAAGTGAGTTCGTTCCCTTTTCGTCGTCAGGCATGCATGTGTCCTTCCTGAAGCCCATTTTCGAGAAAATGAGCAAAAAAAACCCTCGTCCCCCCTTAGCAGGGGCGAGGAATGTTCGCGGTACCACCCTGGTTTATCGACACCTCTCGATGTCGATCTTGATGAGTCGAGGCACGTTTTGTGAGCGTGTCCAACCCTGGCCTCTAACGGGGCCTATCGGCTCGGTCTACAAACCTGAACAGTTCTTCAACCTGCAACTCCGAGGTGCATTCGGTCTGGAAGCGGCGTTGGCATCTCATCAGCACCAACTTTCTGTAGCCGCAAGCCACACGTACTCGTCCTCTTCACTGTCGTTATTTGTGTACGTCGTATGTACAAGAAATAATAGCAATAAAAAAACCCTTCATCTTGTTGATGAGGGGCGGTAGCGCATTGCTATTCCCTCATCTTGCGAAATAAAAATACTTCGCCGGAATTGGCACCCTTCCTGCACTGTACAGATGGGTTGCCGGGTTTCATCGGGCCGTTTCCCTCCACCCTTCGCGATGAGAGCAGTTCTTACTGCTGCTATTCAATTGTAAAGTGCTTTTGCTTTGTTAGTAAGTAGTATACTTACCTCTCTCTGCTTTGTCAAGTTTTATAAAAATCTCGCAAGGCTATTCAAAAAAGTACAGAAGTAAGGAGGCATGATGGGGGCAGAGCACCTGTCATGCCTCCCAAAAATTGTGCTACACTAAGAACGCGGTTTTCTTGCATTCTCACGCTCGAGTACGTAAAGAAATGAGGATTACACAATGCAACGACGCTTATTTCTCCTCCTCGCACTGCTCGCACTTCTAACAAGCGGATTCGCGATAACTTCTAGTAGCAGTGCTGCTTATGCGACTACCACAAAAAGCTGTATTGTTCCAGGTAAAATAAATACACTTACGGGCACACTTCAAAGTGCCAACTACACAATTGCGGTTCCATCGAACTGGAATGGCACGCTCGCGCTCTATAGCCATGGCTATGTATTTTCTACACAACCCTTGCTCAAACCTGCACCTGATGCCAGCGACTCAGCAAGTGGTGCGGCTCTTTTAAGCAAAGGTTATGCACTTGCTGGCTCGTCATACAGTCAAAATGGCTGGGCAATTCAGCAAGCGTTTCATGATCAAATAGCGTTACTGAACTATTTTGATGCGACTTGTGGACATCCAACTCGCACTGTTGCATGGGGTGACTCACTCGGTGGCATCATTACGGCAGGACTTGTACAGTTGTATCCTGAACGTTTCACAGGAGCCTTACCCATGTGTGGTGTGGTCGCTGGCGGTGAAGGAACATGGAATCAAGCACTAGACAGCGCATTTGCCTTCAATGTCCTTCTCGCTCAAAGCAAACTCTCAGTTGTTCATATCACCAATCCAAATGGCACCTTTAAGCAGGCCGAAGCTATCCTGCAAGCCGCGCAAAGCTCCGCTCAGAGCCGAGCGCGTATTTCTCTCGTCGCGGCATTGGGAGATATTCCAGGCTGGTTTGATCCAAAATCTCCTGAACCTGCTTCAAGCAACTACATGACCCAAGAGCAGAACCAATATACCTGGGAAAATCAAGTTGACTTTCCCTTTGCCTTTGGTGCCCGTGCCGAACTTGAATATCGTGCCGGAGGTAATCCATCGTGGAATGCCGGAGTCAATTATAGCAAGCAACTCAGCCTTTCCACAAGCAATGCTGAAGTCAAAGCACTGTACAAACAAGCCGGACTCAACCTGGATACAGATTTAAATGCGCTTGCGAAAGCACCTCGCATTTCAGCGGACCCACAAGCTATACAGTACTTGAACAAGTACGTTACATTCGATGGTGACTTAGATGTACCAGTACTGACACTACATACGACTGGTGATGGCCTTGTGGTCAACCAGGACGAGCAAGCATACAAGAGCGTCGTGAATGCACACGGAGACGCAAGTATGCTACGTCAGACCTTCGTACATCGCGCTGGACACTGCGCCTTCACTCCTGCCGAAAAGCTAGCTGCATTTGGCACACTTATCCAGCGTCTCAATACTGGGAAATGGGGGTCTACAGATCCAGCGTTGCTGAATGAGGTTGCTTCCTCATTTGGGTCTAATCTGAATCCAGCACCTCCTGCATTTCTTGCTTACACACCAACGCCGTTCTTACGACCGTATGACGTGCGAAACGGAAAATGGTAGATGTAGGAGCCATAATTCGCTGCGCCTCGGTCATATATTAATGCGAGACCAAAGCATAACGTATTATGGCTCCTATAATAACCATTCAAACTCGTTTCATGGATTACAGAGGGAACATTGAGCGGCAGGTGCGTAGCGTAAACCGTCAGAACGTGGTACATACTCTCGATAAGCGCATAATGGACAACCATAGATAGCCTTACTCACAAGATGCGTTGCTTCTCCACACCACTCGCACAGAAGTCCTCGTACAACATCTACACGTCCCCAACCAGGAGTAGCACACCGAGGGCATCGTTGTAAAAGTCGTTGAGCCATACGTTCAGCGAGTCGTGCAATAACACGTTGTCGTGTAGGATTCATATGAGCACGCAAGTCTGTTTCGATAAGAGCGAGGCCATCGGGAGAGAGAGCAGCACTCTGCTTTATAGCCTGTTCCAGAGTCTCTCTCTCGGTGATCCCTTTTACGATATGCTCGTATAAGCCGTGAGGTCGCACAATAAGGCCGTGAGAAGGAAAGCATGAATGTGTGAGAAATAGTGTCAATTCGTCGATTGAACGTGCTGTACATTGTGCTGCAACAACATCTTCGCTCACCAAAACTTCCTGTATCTGTATACCACGTTCATCATCCACAAAGAGCAATAGCTCCATATCCGCGATCAGCATTGGCATTTCAGGATGTGGACCGAAGCTCCCCTCGTTTGCTAATCCAAGTGGAAGATTACAGAGCTGCATTCCCATGCAAGCTTTTTGAAGCACAACCTCCGCTGGGGAACCTTGCCGAGGAATCTCTCCCGTAAAGGTTCCCAAGAGATCAGTATCAATAGACTCTGGAACGTAGACTTGTAAATTGAGAGCATCAAGTAAGGGTGGCGCTATTTGCCGCTCCTTGCCATGCTTTGTCGCAAGTGCTATTGTCCGCCCTCTGTAGGGGTGTGCATACACTAGTATTTTCTTTCAGCGGAATAACGGACGAATATACTCAAGATGGTGGGCTAGTTCGAGTTCACAAAAAGGTACTACACGCTCAACTCCGGGAGAAGAGGTACGCAGCACTAATTTTCTCGCTCGCTCAATGCTTTCCAACAAGGCTAGATGCTCAGGATAGTGAAATCGAAACACAAGTTGATACTTCCGACTCACCCCCGTTTCGGAAATCATTTCAGGCTTAATGATACTGAGAAGCAAAAAGCTCTCGCACACACTTCGATTCGTTGTGAGAAATGAACACCACGTAGGCCAGATATCTAATGGAGTGTCTGCTAAGTCGAACAGACCACTACCGTGAAGATATGCTTCTGTTGTACGAGTAATAGATGGCACAGGACCAAGACTATAAGCCTGAAAAGCAAGTGCTCTCTGACGTAACGATGTAATCTGTTCATACCAAAAGTCGCTTGGAGTCGCTTGACCGATAGCGAGATTGCTGAGAATATGAAGCATTGTTACTTCTTGTGTGCTATTTTGCTCAGGCGTAGGTAGAGGGGTTTGCATTGAGGTTCCTTTCGTTTAGACCTGATCGTCCATGACGATCCCCGACATTCCATCATCTAGCGGTTTTCGTCTTCGCCTTGAGCACGCGTAAAACCCACCTCGCCATCGAACTCTGGCAACTTCTCGATATGCATCCAACGATAATACGTTCCAATACGTGACAACAACATAAGAATAGTTTCATCATCGAGTGAGCTACCAGCATCATTGAGCATAAAGCGACACCGCCAGTGATTCACACAATCAGTCATCGCTCCTGTTGGTTGATAGACTTTTGTCCCACGATTAGAGATCATCTTGAGGTGAATTGGTAAGCCTGTCACGAGTTCTTCCAAATGCGTTCCCAGTTCTTCAGGTGTACAAGAAGCTTCTACAAAAACGTCTATACCGACCTCACGGCGCTGTTTCACCGTAACAGATTCCTGTTCGCTTGTAAGTGTAGGAACAGTATATGGTTTGTATGGACGTACAGAGACGCGCGAAGAGCGTGTGTCGAGGCCAATGTTTTGAATAATGGCATCGGTGTAGTCACTTGTTGAAGTCGCCTTTTCATCTCCAGCGATATCACGCGTCTTGATACCAGACTCAAGCGTGACAAACACAGCCTGCTCAATATTAGTTGCCTCATCCAGAAAGCCCAGAAAACGCAACATCATCGCGCCCGTAAGAATAAGCGCGGTTGGATTGATGACATTCTTGCCAGCATACTTTGGCGCGGACCCATGCACGGCCTCAAAAATAGCAACCTCACTGCCAAGATTAGCAGAAGGTGCAAAGCCCAGACCGCCAATCAGTCCAGAGGTCAAATCGCTCAGAATATCACCATTCATGTTTGTGGTGACAAGTACCTCAAACTGCTCTGGGCGGCGTACCAGTTGATGAGCACAATTATCGACAATGATATGTTGAGCCTCAATATCGGGGTATTCTTTGGCAACGGCCTCGAAGGTGCGCTTGAGCATTCCTTCGGTCAGCTTCATGATATTGGACTTGGTAACGCAATGAACGCGCTTACGACCCTCCGCCCGTGCAAGTTCAAAAGCAAGGCGCGAGATTTTCTCACACCCTTTATGCGAGATCAATTTCAAACATTGCGCCACATCAGGAGTCTGCATATGTTCGATACCTGCGTAGAGGTCCTCAATGTTCTCGCGCACGACTACAAGGTCTATGCCACGTCCACTGAACGGAGTCTGTACACCAGGAAACTCACGAACCGGACGGATATTGCCATAGGTTTCAAAAAGCTTACGTAGAGTAACGTTTGCGCTCTTCTCGCCAAATCCGACAGGAGTTTCAAGAGGACCTTTCAAAACAACGCGTGTCTTTGTAATGGAGTCAATAGTGTCCTTGGGCACACCAGAGGCTATACCGCGCTTAAAAACATTCATGCCAGCTTCGCGCTCTTCCCACTCAATAGGTACGCCAGTAGCCTGAATCACCCGTTGCGTTGCTTGCACAACTTCAGGACCGATGCCGTCACCCGGAATAACTGTGACAATGTGTTTGCGCGTTGATTGGTTCATTGAAAACACTCCTCTTCCAATTACGATATATTTGACACGATAATTATAACACGAAAAATATATCGTATGTCAAGAGGAAATAAACGAACGCTGTTTCTCTACTCCTTTGCTTCCTCCTGTTCTGAATGTGTAAGCAATAAAGCTAATAAGTCTCGTACAGGCTGCCCATGTTGCGCGGGATGACGAAGCGGCATATCAAGAGAAATACTATAGCGGTTGCTGCGACCGTCACGGAAACGCTGAATATACCCAGCTTTCGCCAAATCCTCAATGAGCCGTTGTACAGCTCGCTCGGTGATCCCTACTATGCTTGCAATTTCTCTAGCAGTAATATGGTCATTTTGCGCGATACACAAAAAAACCTGAGCGTGATTTGTTAAAAAGGTCCATTCTGGCTTTGACATAGATGTCTACTCCCCAAAGTACGAATTAAAACTATGCATTCTGTTTTTCGTAGAATAACCGTTATCTCCTTCACCCATATTTTGTATCAGTGTTAGAATAGCATCTCTGCAATAGAATATACATAGAATACGTCAGGGTGTAAATAGATGTTTACAAGTAACAGGAGAAGCAATTCATATGGCACATATACATGTACAAGCAGAACAAGTTGTGAACGCACGACCCGAAGAGGTATACGCGTTCCTTAAAGACTATACGAAACGCCCACAAATTCTTACCGATAACTACCTGAACTACAAAGTTGAAGAAGGGGGCAATGGTGCAGGAACTGTTGTGACCTATCGCTTGCATGCTGCAAATCGTGAGCGCGGCTATCGCATACAGGTATCTGATCCAGGTCAAGGTAAGGTATTACAGGAGAGCGATGCTAATTCATCACTAGTCACACTCTGGACAATGACGCCAGTAGCAGATAATCAGCAGACACGCGTGCAAATTACCAGCGATTGGGAAGGTGGAAAAGGCGTTGGTGGCTTCTTTGAAAAGACATTTGCTCCACTTGGATTAAAACGCATCTATACAGAGATACTAGGCAAGCTTGCAACAACATTTACGGGAACACAAGCAACTAATGTCTGATAACGTATGCCAATGAGCCAATGAGACGTATTGGCTCATTGGCATACTATTTTTATTCCGCACGTGGCACATGGAGCAACCCTAATACGTCCTCAATCCCAGGAGTCATGAGTCGCCAGAACAGAGTTCCCATCTCCTCGGCTGATTGTGCAAGGTCATGATCGAGCCACCACATCAGCAATGCAAGCAGTGAACCAGCAGCATGGGCGGCAAGCAATTCAGGGTCTACTACCGCTTTTCCTCTGGCAAGCAAAGGCATAATAACATAGTCTTGTATTAATACCGTGAGATAGCGTTTCATGCGTATTGAGATGATAGGAGGTCCACTCTCACCTAACAATGCGTGATATAAAGCGTGGTGCTGAGCGATATGCTGAAAGACGCGCACACTCAATGTTTTGTAGGTCGCAGGTAACTCTGAATTTGGTTCTACATATTGCGTTAACTCATTGACCAGTTGCTTTAAACTAGCTGAAAGTAATTCTTCTTTGTCCTTATAGTGCAAATAAAATGTAGCACGCCCAACGTTCGCACGTTCTGTAATATCTTGTACAGTAATAGCCTCATAGCCTCTCTCTCCAATCAGCGCGAATAACGCTTCGCTCAACATATGCCGCGTTCTCTGAATGCGACGATCTCCGTCGCGTTTCTCATTCATACCCTGTACCTCTCTCTCGTCTAATACTAGACATAACGAGGGGAAGTGTCTGTGTTTGCCAAAAACAATAAAAACATCCTCAAAAGTAGCTATTTTGTCTTGACTAGTTGGAATAGGCACCCTATACTATTTGTTAGACATTATGTACAGCATAATACACAATGTATCATAAAATTAGAGATAGCACCATCTCTAATTACGAAAGAGCTATACCTTTCAAAGGATGTCACAATGACAGTTCATACAAACACACATATATATGACGCAATTCCTCAGCCTCCAACAAAACCTTTGGTTGGAAACTTGCTGGACATAGGCACCGACGACCATGTTCAAAACTTTATGAGAATCGCACAGGAATATGGCCCTATTGCGCAATTGGATTTTCCAGGTCGTCAACTTGTGCTGGTATCAGGCTTCGACCTAGTAGACGAGTTGTCGGACGAAACCCGTTTTGACAAAAAGGTTTGGTCGCCACTACGGAAGGTACGTGCGTTCGCTGGTGATGGTCTCTTCACGGCTCATACACAGGAACCGAACTGGCACAAGGCGCATAACATTCTGATGCCAAACTTTAGCATGAAGGCTATGCAAGGCTACTTTCCCATGATGCTTGATATCTCTGAGCAACTCATGCAAAAGTGGGCGCGTCTCAATCCAAACGAGGGAATAGACGTTCCAGCCGATATGACACGCCTGACGCTGGATACCATTGGTCTGTGCGGCTTTGATTATCGCTTCAACTCGTTTTATCGTCAAAACAATCATCCCTTTGTAGAAAGCATGGTTGGTGCATTAGGCGAGACGATGGAAAGCTCGTCACGCTTACCTATTCAGAACAAGCTTGCATTCGCACAACATAAACAACTTCAGGCCAATATCGACTTCATGAATACGACAGTAGATCACATTATTCAGGAACGTAAGCGCAATAGTAGCCAGAATGCCGACAAAAAAGACTTATTGAGCTATATGCTCACAGGTGTGGATAAGCAAAGCGGCGAGTCACTTGATGATACAAACATTCGCTATCAAATTATTACCTTTCTTATCGCTGGCCATGAGACCACAAGTGGGTTGCTCTCATTCGCGCTCTACTTCCTGATGCATCATCCGGAAGTTCTGGCAAAGGCATATGAGGAAGTTGACCGTGTATTAGGTCCTGATTCATCAGTTGCACCAACCTTTGCGCAGATCAACCGCTTGAAATATGTAGGGCAAATATTGAAGGAGACGTTGAGGCTCTGGCCTACCGCGCCTATGTTTTCAGTCTATCCCTATGAAGACGAGACTATTGTGGGTGGGAAGTACCGGATGAGTAAAGAGCAGGACTGGGCAATTCTCATTCCGATGTTACACCGCGACAAAAGTGTCTGGGGTGAGAATGCCGAGGAATTTAATCCTGACCATTTTACTGTTGAAGCTGAACAAGCCAGACCTGCGAATGCTTATAAGCCCTTTGGTAATGGACAGCGTGCGTGTATTGGACGCCAGTTTGCGATGCAAGAAGCAACACTGGTGCTTGGTATGCTGCTACAACGTTTCAAGTTTATCGACTATAGCAACTATCAGTTAAAGATAAAAGAGACGCTCACGCTTAAACCCGAAAATTTTACCATCCAGGTACAAGAGCGTACAAATGCTGACCGAACAATCCTTACGCCTGCTCATAGTGAGAGACCTGTTGAACTTGTAACTCAAACAACTATGTCAACGACAGTCAATCAACACAATACACCCTTGCTTGTGCTATTTGGCTCAAACTTAGGTGCGTCAGAAGATATCGCACATCATATCGCGGAGGATGGCAAAGCAAAAGGTTTTGATGCAATGGTCGCGCCATTGGACGATTATACGCACAACTTACCTAAAAAGGGTGCAGTTGTTATCGTTACTGCTTCTTACAATGGAACACCACCAGATAACGCAGTCAAATTTAGTGCATGGATGAAAAACGCCGGACTTGCATCTGACGCATTGAGTGGTGTGAGATACACGGTGTTTGGATGTGGCAACCGCGAGTGGGCTTCAACCTTCCAGGCTATTCCTCGGTTGCTTGATAGCGAGATGGAGAAGCATGGTGCGACACGCATCTATCAGCGAGGCGAAGGCGATGCGAGTGACGACTTTGATGGACAATTTCAGACGTGGTATCAGCCTCTATGGGAAGCACTTGCACAGGCACTATCAATTGATCTTGGTTCAACAACTGTAAAGGCTCAGGGACCCACTTTAGAGGTCGAGGTAGTGAGTGGAGCGACACCGCTCAATCCGTTTGTCGCGTCTTTTGGTGCACAAGCAATGAAAGTTGTTGCCAATCAGGAGTTGAACGTAACGGACGGCGCATTCCCTTCTGAACGCTCGACACGCCATATCGGGTTAGCTTTGCCAGAAGGGGTGACATATAGCGCAGGTGATCACCTCGGCGTGATTGGGCGCAATAACGAGAGACAAATACAACGAGTCCTGACGCGCTTTGGCTTTGAGCGAGACACAAAAGTTCGCCTTCATCGTAGCGATACGCGCAAAACGAACTTACCTATCGACGAGCCAGTACTTGTCTATGATCTGCTCTCGGACTATGTAGAGCTACAAGATGTCGCCACACGCACACAAATCAAAGTGCTGGCAGAGCACACGCAATGTCCACCTGACAAAAGAAAGCTACTCGCGCTTTCTGGCGATGACGAAGCAAGTATTGCAAAATATCGTGAAGAGGTCTTGGACAAACGCAAATCATTGATCGACTTGCTTGAAGAATTTCTCGCTTGTGAGTTACCATTCAACGTGTACCTGGAAATGCTCTCGCCAATTCGTCCGCGCTACTACTCCATCTCGTCGTCTCCTTTACAGGAGCAGGGACATTGTAGTATTACCGTTGGCGTGGTTGAGGCTCCGGCAAAATCAGGTCATGGGGAGTTTGAGGGTTTGTGTTCAACATACCTTGCTCATCAGCAGGTTGGTGATGTTGTCTACGGATATGTACGTGACACAAAATCGACGTTCCGTTTACCTGAGAATACAGCAATTCCACTCATTATGGTTGGACCTGGCACTGGTGTAGCACCGTATCGAGGTTTCTTACAGGAACGTGCTGCTCAAAAAGCACAGGAAATGCAAGTAGGAGAATCGTTGTTGTTCTTTGGATGCCGTCATCCACAGCAAGATTTTCTCTATCAGCAAGAACTCGCGTCTTTTGTCGAGCAAGGTGTCACCGACCTTATAGTAGCATTCTCACGTGAGAACCTCCAGCAAAAGGTCTATGTACAAGACAAGATTCGAGAGCAGCAAGAATGGGTCTGGCAACTCATTCAAGATGGCGCGGTCATCTATGTCTGCGGAGACGCAAGCAAAATGGCACCAGACGTGAGAAAAACGTTTGCTGCGATCTATCAAGAGAAAACTGGTAAAACGGCGCAAGAAGCAGAGCAATGGCTGGACACATTAGTCACCGAAAAACGCTACCTTGTAGACGTTTGGGGCAACTAACGCATTGACAATAACGTCTAAATAAACTAAGCGAAACGAGAGGCAAATTTAGCACTAAATTTGCCTCTCGTTTCGCTTGTGAAGCGGTCTGAAGGTATTTGACATAAGAGTGTTTTTGTGGTATACTTAGAACAAGATTTCAATGTAATTTGTACACTAAGTAGGGACCGATGTATCGCGTCCTTGTTGGTCGTTGATTGTCGAGAGGACGCGATACATTGGTCCTTACAATCCCTTCAATATTGTTTTCAAGTGCTTCTTTCGTAGTTTTTATATATCACGCACATACGTATAAACCAAAGATTTCGTGAAGGGAAAGAGGTTGTCGCGCATGAGTATTATGCAGCTTACCCAAACTATTCATCTTGTTCCCTCGGCACAAAGTCATCCTGTGAAGCGTCCTCTTCAGCCCCGATTGCCCGGAATGGATTTGGCAATTGTTGAGGAGCCAATTCAGGTGACAAATCGGCAGATTGCCGAGGTATTGTCGAGCATTGCCGACCTGTTAGAGTCACAAAACGGTAATTCATATCGTATTCAAGCCTATCGTAATGCTGCTCGTGGCGTTCTCGATCTGACAGAGCCAGCAGCAGATATTATTGAGCGTGGCGAGCAACTCCCGATTGCGGGGTTGGGTTATCGACTTCGTACACGTATTGCTGAACTCGTCAATGGTGGGACCATGACGTTTCATGATGGCATCTGTCTCCAGACATTGCCCACAGATGTGCGTGCATTAATGGCGGTTGAGCATGTCGGTCCAATCACAGCTATTCGTTTGCATGAAGAGCTAGGTATCGATACACTTGAAAAGCTATGGACAGCCGTACAGCAGCACCGCATTCGTACGCTTCCAGGTTTTGGGGTTCGTAGCGAAGAGCGCATTAAGCAGGCTGTGGAGCCATTGCTGCAAGGTAGGAAGCACTTACCACTACCTGATGTAGCATAAAACCAGAAACAAGAGATGCTGTGATAACCTTGTATCACAGCATCTTTTATTTTAGAA
Organism: uncultured Ktedonobacterales bacterium; assembly: GCA_964657325.1. GTDB lineage: Bacteria > Chloroflexota > Ktedonobacteria > Ktedonobacterales > Ktedonobacteraceae > JBBQVS01. The sequence continues at coordinate 28,076 of CAZZVE010000013.1, read as the reverse complement.
CAAGCTAACACTATGCGCTAAGAACGCACGTAACGCATCAACGTCACACCTTTGGCTACCATCAGCTTTCAGGTTTCCATGCTTGGGCATTCATACGCAGTTCTTCTAATTTCCGCCAATGGTGCTCAATTGCTCGGCGCCCTACGTCGCTGATATGTACATGTGTGCGCGGTGTCTTACCAATGTAATCCTTTTCTATGGAAAGGAGACCTGCCTCCTCCAACTTAGCGAGATGCCCCGACAGATTACCTTTTCACTCTACGATAATTTGTATGATAAAATGAAGGAAGCAGTAGAAAACATACTTGTATATGTACCGTATCCCCAAACCGTCAGGAGGCATCTATGTCCGACAGTAACACACATCTTTCTCTTCCAGGGCCAAAGTCACAGGAACTGTTAGCGCGTCGTCAGAAAGCTGTGCCACGCGGTCTCAGTTCTACCATGAACGTTTTCGCGGCAAAAGCTGATGGTGCGATTATCGAGGACGTTGATGGCAACCGCTTTATCGACTTCGCGGGTGGTATTGGCGTTATGAACGTCGGACATGCGCGTCCTGAGGTCACTCAGGCGATTATAGAGCAGGCAGAGAAGTTTACACATACCTGCTTTAGTGTGATGATGTACGAACCGTATATCGAGTTAGCTGAGCGTGTCGCTAGGATCACACCAGGTGATTTTCCTAAGAAAGCTATTTTCTTCAATAGTGGTGCTGAGGCTGTGGAAAATGCGGTCAAGATCGCACGCTATGCAACGGGTCGTCCTGCAATTATCGTATTTGACAATGCCTATCATGGACGTACACTTATGACCATGACTATGACTGCAAAGGTTAAGCCCTACAAGCATCGCTTTGGCCCCTTCGCGCCAGAGGTCTACCGCGCTCCCTTCCCCTATGCGTATCGTATGAACATGACACCGGAAGAGGCATCACGTTCCTGCATACAGGAGCTTGAGCGTATGTTTATTGGTGAGGTTGCGCCCGATCAGGTTGCAGCCGTAATTATTGAGCCATTACAGGGTGAAGGTGGTTTCATTCCTGCACCTACAGGCTTTTTGCGTGACCTGAAAGCTTTGTGTGAGAAACACGGTATTCTGTTCATCGCCGACGAAATTCAAACGGGCTTCTGCCGTACTGGAAAAATGTTCGCGGTTGAGCATGACGGCGTTGTACCTGACATGATAACGATTGCCAAATCAATGGGTGCTGGTATGCCGATTAGTGGTGTCATTGGGCGGGCCGATATCATGGATGCGCCCCCTCCCGGTACGCTTGGTGGTACATATAGCGGCAATCCCGTAGCGTGTGCAGCATCGCTAGCAGTGCTTGATCTGTATGAGAAAGAGGACTTTGCCTCTCGTTCTCGTGAGATAGGTGAGAAACTAATGCAGCAGTTCACACGCTTGCAGGAACGCTATGACAGTGTAGGAGACATACGCGGCATTGGTGGCATGTTGGCGATTGAACTGGTGAAGAATCGTACGACGAAAGAGCCTGATGCTCATGCTGCGAGTGACATACTGGCGGCAGCGCATAAGCGTGGGCTAGTGCTTATCAAAGCAGGTATGTACGATAATGTGATACGTGTACTTGTACCTCTCTGTGTAACCGACGAGCAGCTACAAGAGGCGATGGGCATATTGGATGCTGCGTTTGCTGAGGTTGCAGGAGCAGTTGCAACACCTGTAAGCTAGGTGCAATTTTTGCCTAATAGAACTGTTGCCTTGCCTTGATGCCACCTCATGTAGCTCTACCTTCTCATAGAATGATGGCTCATTGGGGGTCGAGGAGGAGACTTATAGCTCCTCCTCG
>CAZZVE010000013.1:0-26253 GCA_964657325.1 uncultured Ktedonobacterales bacterium | reverse complement strand
CCACCCCCAGATTCACACATGTGAAGCCCACATCCTTGACTTTTGGGACTACTAAAATATATTCTCAAGATATGAATACACATGAACACGAATCCTTTGCTGTCTTTCCTGACACCATAAGGCCCCGATTACTCTTTGAAGTAGTTTCCGAAATGATGGGTTCGAGCGACTGGCCCTACCGTGAGGCTCGTGTGGAGCTTCGCAGCCAAGGCGGGGAACCAGGTGCCTTCCATCTGTACGGTGCCAACCATCCAAATAGTATTCAAGAGATGGCCGAAGGAAAGCTCGACATCTCTATACTCAATCCATCGGCATTGCTCACGATGGCATACCGTGGCACTGGGGCTTTTGAAAAACCCATGCCAGTAGCCACCATTGCGGTCCTACCTCACTACGACCAATTGGGTTTTGCGGTCACAGAAACGTCTGGTATTCGCTCACTGGATCAGATACGAGAACAACGCTCTCCGTTGCGTGTCTCGGTGCGCGGCTCGCTTGATGCATCCACCAGTCTGCTCGTGAATGTCGTCCTGAAGGCTCATGGGTTTAGCTTAGAGGACATCATATCGTGGGGAGGTCATGTCTCCTACGACCAACCCATGCCCAACGATCCCTCTCGTATAGGTCGGGTGAAGAGCGGCGAGTTGGACGCGATTTTCGAGGAAGGAATACTCATATGGGGCAACATCGTGAGCGAGGCGGGAATGCATTTCCTCCCCATTGACGACACTCACCTCAGCAAACTCGAAGCTCAGGGGTTCAGGCGCGCCACTATTAAGACTGCACTGCATCCCACCCTCCCCACTGACATCCCGACGGTGGACTTTAGCGGGTGGCCCATCTTCACTCATCTCAACGCATCCGACTTGCTCATCAAGAATTTCTGTGAGGCTCTCGAAGCCCGCAAGCAACGGATTCAATGGCGCATTGGCGATGGGAAGCAGCCACCGCTGCCGCTTGAGCGAATGTGTCTGGACGCTGAAGATACGCCACTCGCTGTTCCTTTTCACCCAGCGGCAGAGCGTTTCTGGCGCGAGAGAGGATACATCTAAAGGTTCTAGGCTCTATCGACCACACATACGCGAAGCGGTCATAAAGTGTAACAAAGCCCTACGCGTTCATGGCAGATGGTCCGAGAAACTTTTCTGCCTTGAATTTTCTGCGACGCATCAGGAATGTTGAAACTGCTTGAGAAGCACTTAATCTCCTTCATGAGCAATGTTGCTCATGAAGGAGATTAGCTCATTATGAAATTGCTCTTCCAGTACGCGCTTTCGCTCAATTGGCAAAAAGCTGTAGCGAACTCCGTTAAGCAATATCTCGTTAATCGTATCCTTATCATAACAGAATGCACTCGATAACAATCCTACCTCATCATTGAGTGTTGTATTAAACAATGGCGGATCGTCAGAGTTTATGGTAAGCGGAATACCTGCTTTATACAGTTGTGGGAATGGATGTTCCTGTAGCGAAGGATAGACACCTAGTCGTAGGTTGCTAGTCGGACAGACTTCAAGCGGAATCTGATTTTCGGCAAGATAAGCTACCAGCGATGGGTCTTCGATAGCACGCACACCGTGACCTATGCGCTCAGCCCCCAATGCATGAATAGCACCCCAGACACTTGCTGGACCCTCTGTTTCACCTGCGTGAGGTATACTATGCAAGCCTGCTGCTCTACCCTGATCAAACCATTTCTCGAACCATTCGGGCGGATAGCCTACTTCCAGGCCACCAAGTCCTAATGCAACCACTCCATCTTGCATACTCTCTTTAGCAACGGCTAGCGTATAATCCGCACGTTGCGACATGCCAGGTCCCTCAGCCACATCGCGCACAATGTCAAATATCCAGTTGATTTCGACGCCAAAGTCTTGCTTAGCGCGCTCGCGTCCTCGTGTCAGACCAGTAAAATAAACATCATGTGGAATACCCAGGGTATAGCGATGTGTACAGGCAGAGAATGTCGCCTCGGCATAGCGGATGTGCTGACGTGCCATTGTCGCACCAAACTCATAGACGATCTGCTCGTAATCCTCAACGGTTTTCAAGCTGCTAGAAATAGCTACATATATTTCTACGAAATGAGGAAAATTTCTGTATTTGAACCATTGTTGCACCTCATCTAACGTTGTAACAGGCAACGCAACCTTGTTACGCTTCGCAAGTGTCAGCAGTGTTGCTGGCAGTATTGAACCTTCAAGGTGTACATGAAGTTCTGCCTTTGGAGCTTCTTGCAAATACTGTTCTAATCGCATATTTAAAAATTCCCTCGCTCGACCATCTCGATGAAACGTTGCTCTAATGCAGTAGTACGAGACCCTGGTTTACCACCACCGATAACAATATCGTCAATTTGGATGACTGGCGTGATTTCTTTTGATGAAGAAGTGATAAATGCCTCGTCCACATGAGCGAGTTCGTCTAAAAAGATGGGACGCTCGTCAACAGTAAATAGATCCTGTGCAAGTTCTAATACGGTGTTGCGCGTTACCCCAATCAAGACACCTGCACGAGGTGTTATGAGTGTGTTCCCTTCAAAGACAAAAAAGTTACTACGCGTTCCCTCTAAGACATGACCTTGCTCATTCACAAAAAGTGCATCTACAGCGTCACGTCGTGTAGCCTCTTTCAGCGAACGTACCGCTTCAATGTAACTGGTAGTTTTTGCCTCTGGTGAAACACGTTGTAGACGACTCGTAATCACTTTGTAACCCCTGGCAAAACGCTCCATATCGCGTTCACCAAGTTGTGTTATGAGAACGGCTAAAACAGCATTACCGAAGGGTAGTATACCGTCTTCGGTCTCGCCACCCGTGATCAGGATACGTATCGAAGCATGTTTATAGCTGTTACGTTCGATAATTTCTTGAATGATACCTGTAATATGTTCTCGTGTGTAGGGAATATCTAACTCAATCATTTTAGCCGAGCGATAGAGCCTGTTGAGATGCTCATCGAGATGGAATGGACGCCGACCATAGGTGCGTAGCGACTCAAAGGCACTATAGCCGCGTAGAACAGCGACATCATTGATTGAAATAGTTCCTTCATTGGGATGAACCCAACGTCCATTGATGTACCATTGCGCATTATTATCCATATTTTTATTACTCACTCTCTGTATCGCTATAACACACTCTTCTCTTTGAGCCAGTCTATAAAGGAAGCCGGAACATCCATTGTCGAAAGCCGTCCTTGACGAATAAGACTCCAATCGTCAAACATGTGAGTTGCTTTAATTTCTTGTAGCGTGATAGGTTGCTCAAAGCGACGGACGAATGCTACATCTACAACCCAGCTCTTGCCATCGTGCGAGTCTGGACGCGGATCAGAGGTGACACGGGCAAGACCCACGATAGCCGTTTCTCCTTGACTATGGTAAATCAACAAATCATCGCCCGATTTCATCATTTGAATGATACGTATCGCTTGTGCGTTGCGTACACCATCCCACACGGTTGATCTTTCATGTTCTAACTGGCCGAGAGAATATGTTTGAGGATCGGTCTTTGCTAGAAAATACGCCATATGATTACCTATCTTTTGAGTTCTGTTGTTCCTTGCCTCATTGTACTCATCCTGCTTAAAAAAGCCAAGTTTGCTATCTCTCCCCTCCAACTAATTATAAGGTATGTACGTATACCATATGTAACCATGTTGATGAAATGTGGCACACATCTGGAAATACTATACAACAGCATAAGGATATGCAATTCATGTATAAAACCTCCGAGAAGGCGTCTAACGTTTCTTGGAAGGGAAAAAGAGAAGGAGAACGTATAGGTATGTCACAAGATCCAAACGTAAACATCGAGCAGAAACAGGGATATGAAGAGCTTCAGGTCATGGGCGAGCAGTTGCTGGCTCGTGTGAAGGAGCTTGTTCATGAGGGCAACGTCCGCCGTATCATCATCAAACAAGAGGGACACACGATCATGGAAATTCCTCTGAGTGTTGGTGTTGTTGGCGTGCTTGTTGCACCAGCACTAGCAGCTATCGGTGCCATTGGTGCATTGCTCGCACAGTGTTCTATCGAGGTTATTCGCTCCGAGCGTCCTACCGATGCGGTCAGCCAGAAGGTTGACGAATATGTTCCGCCAACAACGTTCGATGGACTTCCACCAACCCTCTAATACTAAGGGAAGGCAAATAACATATCATAGGTCAGGGTCTACAGCAATGTAGACTCTGACCTTTTCAGTTGACAAAACTCATTGAAGAATGACTTGACACAAGTTTAGAGAGTACAGAGAAAATATGTTTACCATCAAAAGTATAGTTACGCTTTATGGTGTTCTCACTGTAGCACTCTTATTTTTCACGCTTATAGTTGCTAGCACCAAAACATATCGCACCCGAAGGCGCTTTTGGTCTACAGTCGTTTTAGCATGGGTCATCGCCTATTTACTGAGTAGCGTCCTCTTTCTATTGCTCGAAATGGACACGATATTTACGATTATGGTTGCCTCGCTTGCTGGATATATTGTTATGGGTGACTTGCCATTCAGAAAAAAAGCACTGGACGAAGACTACAAGAAGTTAGAAGATACCCCCGAAAAAGAGTCTGCAAACTAGAAGTGTGTTATACGTGTGTACAGACTATGTAAAACTACTACACAGGAGCAATTATGGCAAGAATTGTTGCAACACCTACTACCGCGCAAACTCATAATCGTCGTCAGGCATATGTGTTACTCGTGCTCGGCGTACTATTTCTGCTATTCGCCTGGTTACTACAACTAAACGCATTTACCTATCCACTAGGCTTGTTCTTATTTGGACTGGGAATGCTTATTGCGGCTTTCTTCAATCCGTATCGCTTAATGATTGGCGGTATTTTGGTGACATTGGTTGGTGCCTCTATCTTTCTTACATACAAGCATACAATCATCCCCGATGCAGGTAACTCCATCGTTTTTGCAATAGGGCTAGGTATGCTGGGCATAGCGTTTGCTGCACGTCGTGGTTATATCACTGCAGGTGCGCTAACACCTGCAGTGATTGTGCTTCTTGTCGGACTTGTAGAGTATGGCCCAATAGGACGCTATCTTGCACCGCCAGCCGCACCGTTTATACTTTCACTGTGGTTTCCAGGCATTGGATTACTCGTTCTTGGTTTGATATACTTGCTTGTTGATAGTCGTAGCTGATCGTCACGTTTGGTTAAATACTGTGGATATGTGGATTGTAGTAGTTTGTCAAACTCAATGTGTCACCCAAACCAGGGCAGCGGGTGCCCTGGTCTTGACCAATGCGCTTTGACGGACTAATAGGGACCGATGCATCGCGTCCTCTTGGCCTCCTCAATCGCTGTCAAGGACGCGATACATCGGTCCCTACAGTTTTACCACGCCTACCATACGCCCATTGAACAATGGGATGCCGCGTTTAGCGCGTGGGAATGTTTTCAGTTCGCTCGCTTTCATTGCTGTCACCTGATCACCACTTTCACCTGTCCAGGTTAAGAGCAAGTAATCATTTTCGTTAATGAGCGTGGTAAGCAGAATACGGTCTTTCTCAAGGAGTTCCGTCGTCGCCACACCACCAGTGGCGCGACCTTTCTGTGGAAATTGACTTGTCGGAACTTTTTTGATAAAACTATTTTCTGTCACGACCAGTAGGCTCGTGAAGTCCTCTGCCGTTGCCTGTTCTCTATCCAGGTAAGAAGCGCTGACGACGGAAGCTTTCGGCGCGAGGGTTATTGCGGCAACGCCTTGACCAACACGTCCTTGTGCTCTCAAACTTTCATCAGAGAAGCGCAGAGTTTGCCCGTTATCAGTCGAAACCAAGTACTCGCCTTGCCCACGCGAAAGCAATGCGGCAACGACGCTATCACCATTGGCAAGCTTCATATCTTGCAGGCCATCGACATCTGCCGTCTTGTACTCGGTTAACGGCGATTTCTTCACTTTGCCGAGTTTACTGAATGTTACAAGATAGCGGTCTTCGTCATAGGTTTCGATAGGCAGTACTGCAACAATATCCTCACCAGCCGCCAAATCGAGTATCTTGCGAACTGACTCACCCTTTGCGGAGCGATTTCCCACGGGTACACGATGCGTAGCTATTTGAAAGACACGTCCAGTTGAAGAGATGGATAACAAATAATCCTGTGATGTTGTTGCAATAATTTGGCGCAACTGTTCATCACCTCGGACAATTGTATAGGTAGCATTCCCATTTTTGCCTTTGGGCACGAATGTATCACTTGGCAAAGCTTTTACTGCACCAGAGCGCGTCACAGCTACAGTGAGTGGTTCACGTTGATGTAGACTTGCAACGGTTTGAATAGGTGCTGTAACTATACCCTTTGCGTCAATTATCGTGCGTCGCTCATCGCCAAACTGCTTGATAAGCTGTTGCATCTCTTTCTTCAGTGATGCAATGAGCAGTGTGCGGTCTGATAACAATTGTTCTAGTTCGCTAATCCGTGTTTGTAGCTCGGTCTGCTCCTTCGCGTATTTGTCCGCATCGAGACGCGTAACCTGTGCTAGCGTCATAGACGCGATTACGTCAGATTGAATTGTAGTAAGCTTATATTTTTTCTCAATCTCGGTACGTGCGGCGTTACGATCTTCAGCCTTCTGGAATATTCTGACGACCTGTTCGGCATGTGCCGCGCCGACGATTAAGCCCTCTACAACATGTAGGCGTTCCTGTGCTTTTCGCAGATCAAATTGTGCTCTACGAGTGAGGATGTCGATCTGGTGCGTGTTCCAGTAGTTGAGCAACTCAATCATACCAACCTGCTTCGGTTGCCGTGCAGCCTGCATCGACTCGCCAAACAGAAAGACCATCTGGAACGAGAGTGCTATCTGTAGGTCCGTTTCACTAAACAATTGTGAGAGTGTTTGTGCGGCATCAGCATCTTTACGCAGGTCGAGCACGATACGCATACCCTTTTCGGTATCGCTTTCGTCACGGACATCGGGCATTAGCCCTTCTAACTTACGTGCATTGATGGCCTTTACAATCGACGCTTTAATTCTATCGCGCCCAACAGGTGGGATTTGTGTGATAATCAGCGAACGGTTACGTGGTGTCTCTTCCAAACGCACCTCAGCACGTACAATGATACGCCCTTTGCCCGTTGTAAAGTAGTCTCGAATGCCATCAATACCAACAACACTTCCACCTTGACAAAAGTCAGGACCCTTTACATACGTCATGAACTGTTCAACATCCATATCTGGACGATCAAGCAAAGCGATACAAGCGCGCAAAACCTCGCCAAGATTATGCGGCGGAATATTAGTCGAGAGGCCAACCGCGATACCACTTGATGGATTAACAACAGGTGGAATACGCCCAGGCAAATAATCCGGTTCGACGACCTTCGGGTCTTGTTTGTACGTTGGATGCACTGGAACCGTCTCTCGCTCCATATCAGCCATCAACGCTTCTGCTAGAGGCGATAAACGCATTTCGGTGTAACGATAGGCGGCAGGCGCGTCACCGTCTTCACTGCCCATGTTGCCCTGACCCTCGATGAGCGGGTAGCGCATAGTGAAGGACTGCGCCATACGTACAGCTGCATCATAGACGGACGTATCGCCGTGTGGGTGATAGTTACCGAGAATAAGTCCAACAACCTCAGCACTTTTAACAGTGGATCGCGTCGAAAGATAACGTGCCTCACGCATACCAGAGAGAATACGGCGTTGTACAGGCTTTAATCCATCTCGTGCATCGGGTAACGCACGGTCAGTTACAACTGAGAGACCATACGTCGCAAATGCCTGCGACATAATGACAGAGAAATCTTCTTCACGTATAACACCAACAACAGGCGCATTGCTATTACCGTTGTTAGAGCTATTTCCTAATCGCGTACGGGCCATTTATTTAAACATCCAGTTCTTTAATTTTACGTGCATGTTCCGCTAAAAAGGTACGTCGTACCTCGGCGTTTTTGTCTTCCATCAATTCCATAACAAGCTTCGCCGCGAGCACACCATCTTCCATTGTGACTCGCTTGAGCGTACGATGTGCAGGATCAAATGTTGTATCGCGTAGTTCTTTCGGGTTCATTTCGCCAAGACCTTTGAAGCGTTTGAACTCCAAGCCTTTCGCATCGGGATGGCTATTCAGAAATTTTATTTGCGCTTCATCATCAATCAACCAGTTGACTTTTCCCTTGTACTTCACAGAGTAGAGCGGTGGACAAGCGATATAGACATGTCCACGTTCAATTAAGTCGCTGAACTCCTGATGGAAAAGCGTGAGTAAGAGACATTGAATGTGCAGACCATCAACATCAGCATCTGTCGCAATGATGACACGGTTGAACTTGAGCCGACTGACATCAAACGTACTCCGCGTCCCTGTTCCTAGTACATTGATGATGGTGCGAATCTCTTCGTTCTCGACAATGCGCTCAAGGTCCGCTCTCGCCACATTCAGTGGTTTCCCCTTCAATTTAAGAACAGCCTGAAACTCAGAGAAGCGACCTTGACCAGCACTGCCACCTGCCGAGTCACCCTCAACGATGAATAGTTCTGATCGGCTAGGGTCTGATGAGTTACACTTGAGAAATTTCTTTGACAATGAGGTATCAATTAACTCACCGTTTTTTTTGTTACCAGCACGCGCTAATTCTTCGACAAGCTGCGCTTCGTTACGTGCCTTCTGCATTTGCTGGATTTTTTTGAGCCACTCTTTCGCGGCAACCGTGTTGCTCTCAAACCAATCCTTCAAACCCTCGTCAACGACAGAGCGCACAATACCCTCAACAGGCGCATTGTTTAAACGGTCTTTCGTCTGGCCTTGAAATTGCGGATTGGTGAGTTTCACCGAGATGACTACGTTGAGTCCCTGCTGAATGACCTCTGGCTTGAAGCCATCCTTCTCTCGGTTCTTAATTATAGCGAGCTTAATGGCATAATCATTGACAACCTTTGTCAATGCCGCTTTAAAGCCCGTCTCATGCACACCACCATCACGTGTACGCACGGCATTCGCATAGCTATACATCGCGATTTTGTAGCCCGTTGTTGGTTGCAACGCAACCTCAACTTGCACACCATCTTTTTCTTTCGCAATACCAATGACATGCTTTGACAATGGCACATTCGTACCAGTCGTGGAGAGGTCACGTACATAATCAGGTAAACCATCACGCGAATAAAACGTGCGGCTCATTTGTTCGCTTGCGGCATCATCCCAGGCATCCAAGTGAAAAGAGACGCCACGGTTGAGGTAGGCTGATGCATTCAGGCGACTTTCCACCGCTTCGAGTGAATAATAGGCATCGACATCAAAGACGGCGCGGTCATATAACCACCGAAGTTGTGTTCCATGCATCTTCGGATCACATGGAACAATCTGATGTGGAACTGCCGCGCCGCGACTAAATGTTTGTGTGAACTCCTGCCCATCCTTCCAGATGGTTAGCTCTAGTTTTTCAGAGAGCGCATTAATCACTGTAGAACCAACACCATGCAAGCCACCTGCCGTTTTGTAAGCGCCCTCGGCGAACTTGCCACCGGAGTGAGGCACGGTAAGAATAACAGTTGCAGCAGGCACGTAGTCGCCCTGATATAACATCAAATCGAAAGGCATGCCTCGCCCTTCATCGCGGACCGTCACCCAGCCTTCTTGGTCGATACTCACCCAGATATGTTTACCATAACCAGCCACCGCTTCGTCAACGGCATTATCTAATGCCTCCCAGATTAAATGAACCAGACCAGAGGTAGACGTTGAACCTATGTACATCCCCGGACGATGCCGAATAGCTGCAATGCCTTCAAGCACCTGAATATCTGCTGCAGAATATGCTACATTTTTTTTATTATTACGTGGAAGTCCCTTTGCCTCTACACGTAGAGTGGATACATTTGTGCGCTCGTCGGTTTGCTCAGACGAGAACAGCGAACCCTGACCAACCTCTTCATGTTGCTGGGGTGATACTTTGGAGGAGCGAGTCATCTACCCAATACCTCTTTTCAAAATGCTTTCGTTGCTCCTCAGAAGAATACAGTGTTGAGCATTGAAAGTCAAGATTATTTTAGACCAAAAGTTCTATCTTAAAAAAGTGAGTTAAAACAAGCATCTATCTTGATGAACAACTATACTTACATTCTTATTCTTTCGACAAGCAACCAAATAGGTAATGTATGCTATTTCTATGCTCTGTTTTACATGTAACGAGTAGAGGAAGATGTTTTTGCATAAAAACTGCGTAAAGGGATTTTCGTAATGTCTACTCATCATCCTCTACTAAGTTTACTATAGTGTTAGAAAAAGACTTGTATCCCTCTCACAGGTCATTCACGACATTGCATCAACATGTTGGTACAAAAGTGTTGTATTTTTGCTCAAAAACCACTATAATCAAACATAAATATTATCTCCATCTCAACAATATTCTAGGAAGGGCTACACAACTCTATGCCTCGTCCATCAAAACACGTCTCGCCCGATACATTAGGCGGACGGATTAGAGCGGCTCGTGAAGACCTTCATCTTTCATTAGCAGAGGTCGCAAGCGGTCACTATAGCACAAGTCTCATTTCACAGATAGAACGTAATCGCGTTGATCCTTCACGAGATAGCCTACGGTTTCTCGCGGAGCGGCTCAAGTTATCCGTTGATGATCTTGAAATACTCGCACATCAACATCGAGAGTCCGAAGTTGAAGCACGTGAGTACACGTCTTTTGATACACTAAGAAGTGACACAGCACGTCTCCTGGCAGACAGACAAATAGCTGAAGCACTTCGTCTCTTGGAGCCATTATACTTTTCTCAAGTTCCGTCGTTACAACGCTGGCGCTTAGCAGCATTGCGCGGTCAATGTTACTTTGAGCAGAGGCGGTTTGTCAAGGCGCAAGGTGATCTTGTCTACGCAATGCAGGAAGAGCCGAAACACGAGAGCTTACCTTTGGATCAAAAGCAAGAACGTATGGTGCTTCACCTCCATCTCGCTGCTACCTATCGTGAACTTCATCAGCTAGACGAAGCACTCGAACAATTTCAGATTGCACTCGATATGATGGACCGTGACACACGCTTCGGGTATGTAGCGGAAGCGCACTGGGGAATGTCACTCATTGCGCTGACTCAAGCTACGCAGATGGAGCAGGGGCAAGAGAACACGAGCGCACGAGAGGCAAAACTGCGTATTGCACTGGCTCACGCTGAGAATGCACATCTTTTGTATTCCTCAATTGGGGAAACACTGCATGCTGCCTCTGTTGCATGCAATGTTGCTGAAATCGAGTTTGCTTTAGGGCATAAAGAAAAGACACGTCAAGGTCTACTTAAGCTAGTAGATGCATGGAAGCTTATTGCTGATAAAACGCAACCAGATGAGCAACGCCGACAAAAAGAACAAGCGAATATCGTATCTTCAGCATCTTGCCTTCTTGCCGAGATAGAACTAGCAGATGGGCAGTATGAACAAGCACTTGACTATGCAAAGCAAGCCTTAGCCGCAGGAGAGCGCAGCTATATTCTTAGAAGAGCTGATGCATACGTGATGTTAGGTCGTATCTTCTGTGCTACACGTGATGATGAGCAAGCGGAACAGGCATTTCGGAATGCACAGCGCGAGCTTGAGCAAACCGAGCGTATTGGCGTCCGTATCAGTACACACGTTCGCTTTGGGAGTTACCTGCTTAGCAGAGGAAAGACAGAAGAAGGTCAGCAAGAATTGGAAAAAGCAAGATTACTTTCCGATGCAGTATTGCTAGGTAACGATAGAACATCGCCCTATGATACCGTTGCGTAGCAGGCATAATAGTGTATAGACTAAGTATAATATATAACAACTTCTCCTCTCGGTTATTCGTAATAAAGATAGTAGGTTAGAAAAATATCCCAACGATACGTGGGAGAGGATATAGAGCTATGAAATCTGTTGCTGGTCAATATGAATGTGTACATAAATCTGGTTTGGGACTCGACTACTTTACGGCGCGTGTAGACCGTCTCACGCTACAATCAGGTGGACGCTTTGTGTTTATTGTACAGGACCGCAGCCGTATTGCGCATGCAGCCCAATCACTTGCGAGTGGTCAACAGGTTTCATCTGCCGCCCCAGAAGTGCGGCGCGAAGGCTCATATCTTACGCAAGGAACAAGTGTTGCGTTCCGTTTTGATGACGGTACGCAACAACAAGGCCAGTTTGGGACAACAAGCGGTGGAAGTGGCAGTACACTTCAAATAGGGCAAGATATCTTCACGAAAACTTCAGATTCGACACTCCTTCCCTCAGCAGATCGCTTGAAAAAAGATATGGAAGATATTGCGAAAGGCTTGAAGATCGCGGGAGCTATCGGGGGAGTTGCGATAAAAGCGGTAAAGACCATTCACGACACACTACAACCTACACAAAGTTCTACAACAAATCCAACGTATTCACCTACGCAAAATACAAATACACAAGTTCCACCTGCTCAACAGTATCCGCAGCAACCCGCACCGACATATACGCCACCCGCTCAGCAATATTCGACACAGCAACCAGCATCTTCTATTCCTGCCTATCAGCCACCACCAGTTGCGCCACAACAACCAGCACAAAGTGCGGTGCCCTCTGTATATTGTGATCAGTGTGGCACAAAAGCACGTCCGGGGAAACGCTTCTGTAGTAATTGTGGTGCAAGCCTCACATAAATTTACTGCCGTGCTTGTTCTTTTGCTAGTAGCTCATATGCAGCGATAATACGCTGCATCTGCTGGCGATCTCCCCCACGATCTGGATGATAGCGTTTAGCAAGTGAGCGATAGCGGCGCTTAATTTGTTGCGGTGTCGCATTGGGCGGTAGCCCTAGTACCGTCAATGCTCGTTGTCGCTCAACAAGTGAACGCGCAGGATTTGCTTTGCTTTGCCACAACGTTCGTGCGCTTATACGTAGTGCATCCCATAACAACGAGGTAAATGATCTTGGTTGGCGTGAACTCATCTGTATGCTTCTATTCTAAACTGTTGTTTTAGCTTGCTCTATATACTATACAGTACATCAGCGTGAAATGAAACGTGAGAACGAATTGAAACGTGAACCATATATATACGGTTTGGAAGTATTGCGAGTTTCTCCATCATAGCAGCAATTTCATAATACGCAATACACCCATGCTTAGCTGTAATGAATTAATGGTATTTTTCTTGAATAGGTCTTATCAAACTATGCCCACAAGGAGACACAATTATGGCTGTACAGACCAAAAACCCAGTAGAAAAGGCTAAGGAGGTTGCCTCCTCGGAACCAGTCAAAAAAATTGAGAAGGAAACAAAACCGTTTCAGCAGTTTCTCACAAAATTCAACAATGATGGCACGATGACATTTGCTGGCGTCTTAGCTTATAATCTGATGTTAGCAATGTTTCCAATTCTTATCGCCCTGATTGCTATTCTTGGCTTTACACTTGGTAGACTAGACCCAAGCGCAGTACAAAACATTCAGAATCAAATTGCAGCAATATTCCCCGGTGCAGCCGCAGGGGGAATTATAAAAGGCGCGTTAACTCAACTTAATAAAAGTGCAGGTATCCTCTTAATTCTAGCACTATTAACCGCGATCTTTGGAGGTTCGCGACTTTTCATCGTTATTGAACAGTTTCTCGACCTCATCTATCATGTACGTCCGCGCACACTGATACGTCAAAACCTTGTCGCTATTGGTATGCTTCTACTGTTTGTTGTGCTTATTCCACTTATGGTTGTCGCTTCATCCGCACCCGTATTAGTGCTCTCACTCACACGTTTCATTCCATTTCTGGGAGATAACAAGACAGCAGCAACGATTATTAGCACAATTGGTGGTATTATCAGTGGCATTATTGTGGGCTTCATTCTGTTTGAAGCAATCTACTTTGTGATGCCAAACCAAAAGATTAGCTGGCGTCATAGTTGGCTTGGTGCGCTGGTAGCATCAGTGCTACTTGAGATATATCTATTCGCCTTCCCTTTTTACGCGAGCAACTTTCTTAAAGGGTATGCTGGTGTCATTGGAGGTGGTATCATCCTCCTGTTGTTTTTCTACTACTTCGCGGTTATTCTTTTACTAGGTGCCGAGATCAATGCGTTCTTCTCCGAGAATGTACAGCCTCTGCCAAACGATATCATAACCTTTGTCACGACAATGGCAGGCAGAGTCAACAAAGATCGTCCAGATGTTGAGTCGCCGAGCCATATGGATGCGCGCCCAACTGACAGTAAAGTAGATTCGCAGATCGGTGAGGGACTTGGGCGAAGAAACAAGGCAAGTCACAGAAGTACTCAGCAGCAGCAGAGTGAGACAAGCGGGTCAGTGAACAAGACGAGCCACGGAAGCACTCAGAAACAGCAGAGTGAGAAGAGTGGGCAAGAAAAAAAGGCGAGTCAGAAAACCACTGAGAAGCAAGAACAAGCAGCTTCCCGTGCACGCCTAAAACAGCAAGTCAAAGAGCAGAAAGAGATGACAAAAACTCCATCTTCACCTGTTTCGTTCGTTACGATTGCCGTAGGTACACTCCTTACCGTTGTCATCGAACTACTTCGCTTCCGTCGCCACGGTAAATAAGCTACCGTCTTCACTTAATAGAGGCCAGGGCGCCCGCAAGGGGAACGTCCCACAGGCGTTAACGTAAGCACTGATTGAGGAGCCAGGGGCACCCGCAAGGGGATGCCCCTCCCATACGAGGATGACATCTAGGAAGTAAGTTCGTGTATGGGAGGGGCATCCCCTTGCGGGTGCCCTAGTTTTAATGCCATATTATAAATTGTGGCGGAACATCACTTGATTTGTAGACGTTCTACCACCTCTGAAGCAAGACTGGGACGAAATAGTCCTTCCGCAATTAGTGAGGCTCCTATTGCGGCCTCAAACCCCTCTGGCTCAGACTCGCTATGAGGGAAAAGATAAAACTGATAGGTATCGCCTAGACGATCAACAACAGTGCTTTTATCCAGTTTCTCCTGAAGAGAGGAGCGGCGGTCGATCACAACGATGTCTTCAAAGTGATGGATTGCCATTAAACCAGCCACATCTTCCGCTAACCCCTCCCAAAATGCCTGTTCACGTTCTTGCTCATCCTCATCATCGTCCACTATCGCATCATCTCGAACAGTCATGCCATCGACAATTCGTCCATCCTTAACCACAACAATGCTTCTTTCATCCTCTTCTACCTCCAAATATAAGAAACGCATTTCGGACCATGAAGCTTCTTGCTGACGCATACGATACAGTAGAGTCACTACTGAACACAGCTTATCCACATTCCCCATGTCTTTGTGTTTATGCTTGCGATAACGTGGCACACTTTTTAGGTTTTTCAATGAAGGTAAGTGAAAATTTTTTGCATTGAGAGAACCTATAGTCGTAAGAAACGTATGTAAATCAGCCATACCAGGAGTAGTAATCAAGTCTTCTTGCTCTACAAGCAGTGTTTGTAGTGCGCAGAGCGTTGTTTCCAACGCCGAGGAGAGTGCGATTATTGGTTCTGGATAGAACGCACAGAGACCCTCAATATAAGCAAGCGTCGCGTTACTATCTGTGAATGTACATAATTCTATCGTCTGTCCATTTTCGGTAAGACATGTCTTCCACACACCAGCGTTATAGTCGATACCGATACTCATTGTCATGCAATAAGTTCTCCTTGTACCTTGTCGTACAGTGTATAGTTATCTGAAATATGCATCTTTTTTGTAAGAACGTTCTTTTTTATTGCCTCTACTTCATTGTGCGAGTGGAGCTATTATATCATGCATATGCATTGACACAAGCATTGCAGTCAATAGGTCATGTGTCTTGACGCATACTAATTCCATCTGCTACACTTCCACGTATACAAACGCCCCGATGAACAACGGGGCGAGTTCATAGCTTTTGACAAATATCCACTTATCTTTTTTATAATGCTGAACTCCTATCAACATTTATTTGTACTAGCTCCCATGAGAGGTTGATAACATGCCGAGTGATAGTTCTTTAGTTACTAGCGAGCAGGAGCATATACGACTGCAACAAGCATTACGTGAATGTGAAATCTTACGTGAGTTATCGGAACTTCTCGCCTCATCGCTTGATCTCACCCACATTCTACAGGTACTGGTGAAACGCACAACAGAGGTGTGTAAGGTTGAACGTTGTGCGATCTGGCTTTTTGAGGAAGCGCGAAATCTCTTTGTGCCTAAAACATATTTTCTTTTTGCACCCGATCTTCATCCCAAAGTGATTAAAGCCGGCGACCGTCTCTGGTATTCTTATTCTCTTCCTCTACAGGACCCATTTGTACAACATTTGACAAGTAGTGATAATCCAGTTGTATCTGAGGACCTAAGCACCAAGTCAGATATGCAAATGTTCTCAGAGAAGTTTTTCGTTCGTTCTGTCTTGTTTGTAGCTCTTCGACGCGAGGGACGCATTGTTGGCTTGATGTCGCTTGATAATCCAGGTAAAACTGAGGTCTTTTCTGAGGAAAAACAGCAACTTGTACGTGCTATTGGACAACAAGCTGCAGTTGCAATTGACAATGCACGTATTTACCGACAAGCACAAAATGAGAGTAAGCGTGCAGAGCGCTTAATCAAACGCGCTCAATCTATTTACGAAGTGGCGATAGCCGTCAACTCAAACGAGGACCTATCAACCGTGCTAGGCATTGCTACACGGCATCTCGTCAGCGGTTTGGAAGCTGATGGAGGGACTATTGTGCTGCTGGACAACGGTGCCCTACTTCTGGCAAGTACAACTACTCCTCAATCACATACATCAACATCGCCCGCACTGATAGACCTACCCTGTTGCAGCGAGGCTCTTCAAGATGAGACACCACGCTTTTTTATGCAGAATCAAGTGACAGGAATCGAGAAAGAGTGGTATCAAGAATTTGGTTTAAGCAATGTACTGATCGTCCCGCTCGTCGCGGGTGCAAGAAATGGAAGTAAACGTAAAAAGAAAAATACACTCCTTCTCGAAGAAAAGCATTGCGTGGGATTTGCCTTTGTAAACTATAACCGCGCGACACGTCAGCCTGCGAAAGGTCATCTTGCTTTTGCTCAAGATATAGCAGCGCAGTGCGCACTTGCGATTGAGAAGAATCAGCTACTCACGAATGCAAATCAGGTAGCGAAAGTCGCCATTGAACGAGCTAATACGATTGACGCTGTATTTAACGCAATGACGGAGGGTGTCGTTGTTCTCGATTTAAGCGGTCAGATTATTGTAAACAATCAGACTGCCTCACATTTCTTAGGTATGCCGCTTTACTCGAAAGAACATCTCACTACATTTTTACAGCACTACCCGACCTATACACCGCGTGGAACACCGATTGCTTACGAAGATTTTCCACTGACACGAGCATTGCATGGAGAGCATATCCGAGGTGAGCGTTTCGTGACACGACGAGGGGATAATTCTGAACGTACCGTTGAAGTGAATGTCGCACCTCTTCATGATGACGAGTCACATCATGTTGGTTTTGTAAGTGCGTTCCGTGACATTACAGAGCAAGTCCGTGTGGAACAACGTATTCGGGGAGCATTAAGTGTGATGCTTAACGCTGCTGAAGTATTAGCTGGCATTACAGATATCAAAGAAATGATACGCCGTGTTCTTACTATGACGTTGCATGCATTGAACTGTGAACGCGGTTTTGTGCATTTATATGACGAGGAGCGACATCTCTTTACACCATTGCTCTCGATTGGGCTTTCCGAGCAGCCCAATGCATATTGGAACACAGAGCAGCAATTCTGGTTTGCGCCTGACATACAAACGGCAAAAGAGCCATACGCATCGCTTGCAGCAGGACATACAACGCTCATTCCACCAGAGCATCGTACGGTTCAAGATGAAACGCTACACGCAGATACAGTACTCGTCGCACCACTCATGCACAACAAACAACTCCTTGGAGTCATGATCCTAGATCGTGCGGTATCACAAGATAAACGTGAATTAGACAACTCTCCTCGATCACGGTATGTGAGGCGCGAGTTTACTGTATGGGACGTGACAGTAGCCGAAGGCATAGCACACTTCGCGGGGTTGGCTATTGAGCAGGCACGGTGGCAATCAGAGGCAACAATCGCACGCACAAGTGAGGCTGAGATGCGTGAATCTAATGCACTAAAAGACGAGTTTCTCTCCATCACTGCTCATGAATTTCGCTCACCGCTCACCATCATACAGGCACATAGTCAGATGATGGAGCGCATTATGCGACGTATCGAACAAATGCCAAAGCGCGAGAAATTGCAGGAGAGTATTGTAGCGATAGAGGAGCAAACACATCAACTCACCAACATCGTCAACACATTTCTTGAAGTCACACGCCTAAACAAAGGGCAAATCACACTCAAGCAAGAGCGTGTAAACCTGAGTGAGTTGCTGAAACAAGAGGTTGCCAAACATAACACAACAACAACACTTCATACCATCTCTTTTGCTACAAAGTTTGATGAACAGCTATGTTATGTGATAGGAGATCGCGCACGGCTTCAGCAAATATTTGGCAATCTGCTACAAAACGCTATAAAATATAGTCCACATGGTGGACCTATCACGATTACACTAAAACAATGCATGGAGGAGACAGGAAACACGTTTCTAGAAGTACGTGTAACAGATAGAGGTATCGGTGTTCCCAAAGATGCACAACCTTACCTTTTTGAGCGTTTCTATCGCGCTCCAAATGTGGATGGTGGCAAAACAAAGGGTGTTGGACTTGGCCTATATGTTGTTGCTGAGTTCCTTCATCTTCATTGTGGAACTATTCATGTTGAGAGTAGCGGTGAATATGGTGAGGGAAGTTGTTTCGTAGTCACACTGCCTTCTTTAGAAAGCAGTGATACCGATGGTGAATGAGCTACCTCTTCTACGTTCCTGGCTCCTTGCTCTCGCCAAAGAGACGATGCAACACGAAGATGCAGGTGATGCCTCACATGATTATGATCATATTGTGCGTGTTATGGCACTGGCAGATACGTTACAAGAGCGCGAAGGCGGTGAGCTTCCCATTATTTGGGCGGCGGTTGCTTTGCACGATATTGGACAGGAACGTGAACGTCGGCACGGTGGTGATCATGCCATGATTGGGGCCGAGATGGCAGCAGACCTGCTCACGAACACACAGTTTCCACCGCAGAGTATTCCAGTAGTCCAACAAGCCATTCGTGAACACCGCATGACTGGTGGCATTCTACCTTCTACGTTAGAGGGACGCATTCTCTATGATGCTGACAAAATTGATTGTCTTGGTGCTATTGGTATTGGTCGTCTCTACTGTATTACAGGTCTCTATCATCAGAAGATATATTCAGAACTACCGCCTGATACTGTTGAGCCGATTGACCCGCTGACAGTACGTACATTACGCCGAAGTCCTGACTATTCGCCAAGCATTGAGTTTCGCCTGCTTTTTGGCAACCTTCCTGACCGCATGACGACTGGAACAGGTCGTGTCCTGGCACTAGAACGCTATGACTACATGGCAAATTTCTTTAGCCGCTTACAGCAAGAAATTGAAGGCACCTTATGATATTGAAGTGTCTACAAGCAACACATAGTTAAACGTTGTCTTCATAGTAACAGGCGCAGTCAGGTGAAGCGTAAAACCTAGAGATGGATGAAGCGATATATATTGTACAAGCGTTGGACCAGGGTTGGAAGTCAGAGTAATGTGTACAACACTCGTTGCAACAGTATGCGTGTTTCTCACCATAAGCTCACTCTGTTCTTTCTCAAATGTACCAGTACCAAAGAATGACGTATAAGCAGCACTAGGAGAACGCATCGCATTTGTCTCATGCTGAACTTGTATCTCTTTACCAAATACTATTTCAGTTGACTGCTCAGTAGAAGGAACGTCTTGTACCTTTTCACGAAAGCGAACATTGACAGTGAGTGGTTCCCGTAGAGGTTCATTCGTCTCCCTGCTCCAACTATAGATATCATCTTCTCTAGGATATGGCGTCGTCTTAGAGGTTGGCGTAGTTTGTAGGTGCACCTTTTCTCTAAGATATGGTGTCGTCTTAGAGGTTGGCGTAGTTTGTAGGTGCACCTTTGTAGTGCGTCCCGCTAATCGCTGATTACTCTTTATTGGAGGAGATGCTGGCTGGGAGGGTGTTGCTGGAATTGCTTCAACTACTGTAGGCATCTGCACACTTTCAATCGGTGCTACAGCATATGAAGAAGGAAGAGGAGCGAGATGTCTTTCTTGTGGAAAAGACTCATCTTGCCCGCGTCGTGTAGGCATCCAAATAGGCTCTTCAGAAGGTTGCACAATAGCCGCAAATGATGAGGTAAATCGTTGTGCGAGTCGAGTTAATAGATTTGTACTTTGCGGTTTTTGATACTCTTCTCTCTCCTTTGTTCCTTCCTGTTGTGCTGCAATCTCAGCCGTGACAGATTGTACAAAGCTTGCTGGACGAACAGAAGGTTGTACTTTTGACTGTAAACTCAGGCGAGGAGGAACAAGTTCTGTACTTGAGAGTGCTCGATCTACTGTCACATATTGTTGCTCATCATCTGACCATTGCTCTTGCGATGATGGGTCGGCAAGGGTTTCCTCAACTGACTCCGAAATACTTTGTCGCTCACGTGCAAACCGCGTGTGCCAATACTGTTTCGCGTGAGGATCATGCTCTTCGTGCAATGCCATAAATACTCTTGCTCTCCCTATTTAGACACTATCTTTTCTGTCATACCAGCACATAAAGACACAAGGTGAAATAAACAGAGGCAGTATAACATATCTTTCGTACGCTATGCGCGTAGATAGCACATTTGGGTACTTTAGGTAAAATCATGCGAGCAGAAAATGCATGCTACGCGCAAAAGGACTATTGGGTAAATAGTACGGGTAGTATTGCAAGCGGGGTTTAGGAACGCTACAATAAGCACCTAATCAACACATTCGTTGATTGACATAGACATATATCTTGCTCTCAAGGACGTGAAGAAACGTCACTCTATTTTCATGTGGCAAGGAAGGATTTTCAGATATGAAACTCAATGGCTCACACAAATTCAAAGCTTCAAGCTCACAAGTCTACAATGCTATTCTTAACCCTGCGGTCTTGAAAGAATGTATTCCAGGTTGCCAGAACGTTGAATACATTGATCCCAACAGCATCAAGGCCAGCATCTCTACGCCCCTTCCAGGTCTAAAAGGACCATATAACGTAGTTATTAACATCGCACAGAGACAGGCACCGAACAATCTCACGTTACAAGTGCAGCGTCAGGGAACAGGTGGCTCGATCAATGCACTCAGCAACATTAACATTCTTGATGAGGCTGACGGTTCTGTACTCAAGTACGACGCAAATGCAGATTTGAGTGGCCCTATCGCAATCGCAAACAACCCTATCGGCGAGAGCTTCACAAAGGGATCGCTTGGCTCCTTCTTCAAAAGCCTGGACAAGGCAATCGTCTAGGTATGGAATCTGTAGGGGTCTAATTCTATTACAGCCTCGTCGGCAGTCAACATTGTGGAAGGAATCGGTGAAATGTTTCATACGTTCTTCCAATATTGCTAATTGCTCACAAGGGTGTAATAGAATTAGACCTCTACAACAGATGTACTCACAGCAGTACGTTTTGTTAGGGATGTATACGCATAATAGCACTTGTTTGCGTATCAACAGGTGGTATGAAAGTTCCATCATGCTCTATGAGCCATGCCTCTAGTAGTCGTCGCAACTCATCTCTTGTTCGCTCATCATCAGGCAGAATAAGCTGCTCTAGCAATTCTTCTGTTGCAACATCGAGCGAGGCATAGCGTAAGACTCCTGGCATACGCACGATCTCAACATCAGCATAGACACCCATCTCAAAAAGGACATCCAGCGCATGAATATAGCCTGGAGCAGGTCGCCGTTCATCACCATGAAAGTGTTTCCACAACGAACTGGTGGTTGTGTCAAAGTGAACTGCGCGCATGTATATATAACAGGCTCGGCGCGTTGCAGTACGCAACTTTGTGATGAACGTATCTATATCCCAGATAGGGTACAAAACATGACTACATACTACAATATCCGCACTCAAATCAGGTGGAGCATCTTGCCAACTTGTATAGAGTAAAGATATATTTGGCAATTCTTCTCCGATTGCATCACGCTTAAGGTAATTCAACATAGTAACATTCGGCTCCACAGCCGTAACGTGTTGAGCGTATGGAGCCAGTGCAAGCGCGAAACGCCCTGTTCCTGCACCAACATCAAGCACAGTTGTGTCTCGCGTCACTTCCTGACGAAGCTTGAGATAGAGAGGGTCGCTAATCACGGTTTCCTTCGTTGAGCGATGATAGTTTTTAGCTCGACGCTCCCAGAAGTCCGCACTTGTACGTCCTAAGCGCGCATATGCGGCGTCCATTTGTTCTGCACGCGCGTCGAGTATCTCATGCCAACGTTCGATAGCACTCTGCATAACATTGACTCCCTGTATTTTCTTATACGCGACAAAACACAGCTTTCAAATATGCTGTCTCAGGCATAGCAAGATTGATGGGATGATCGACACCATGTGTATAGGTCTCAAGCAGTTGCACGGGACGCTGAAAACGTTGTCCGCTTTGTGATAGCACGCCCAGGAGATCATCCATACCGATGACACCAGAGCATGAGCATGTAAGCAGAATGCCTCCTGGTCGTAGCACCTGCATGCCTAATGTATTTAAGCGACGGTACGCTTTGAGAGCATTATTGCGCGCGCTTTGTGTTTTAGCAAATGCAGGAGGGTCAAGTACCACAACATCAAACTGTTCACCACGATCTACCGCCTCTTCAAGGTATGCAAAGACATCAGCGGTACGAAATTCATAGTCATCGGGGTTGAGATTATTTAACTCAAAATTTTTGCGCGATGCCTCTATTGCTGGACTAGAAATATCAACACTTGTAACAGTCGTGTCTTTACTCGTGAGTGCAGCGTAGAGCGAAAAGCCACCTGTGTAGCTAAAACAGTTTAGGACGTGCTTGCCTTGAGCATATTTGCGCAAAGACTCGCGTTTATCACGCTGATCGAGAAAAAAACCTGTTTTTTGCCCTTGCCAGGGATCAACAAGGAACTGTACCGCGTTCTCATGTATGAGAATATGTTCAGGGACTTCGCCTGCTACAGCTACAGGTTCTTCGACTTCTAAGCCTTCTCGACGCCGTGACATACTATCGTTGCGTAATAGAATACTTCTAGCACCTGTTTCTTGTAACAGAGCCTCAATAAGCAGTGGACGTAATCGCTCCATGCCAGCCGTATGTATCTGCATCACAAGAACGTCTGCGAAACGGTCAACAACCAGCCCTGGCAGTCCATCACCCTCAGAGTGAATGAGACGATAAGCGTTTGTCTGCTCTGGCTGAAAGACGCGACGTAGTTCTACCGCTCGACGCACACGATCTCGTACAAATTCGGCATCTATCGCCTCTTCTGAATTACGGGTCAAGATGCGGATCGCGATATCTGTCTGTGGATTGTAGTAACCACGCGCAACAAATTGTCCCTTAGATGACTTTACATCGACAAGGCCACCTGTTTCTATCCAACGGGGAGGCTGTTGGAGTGCCCCCGAAAAAATCCATGCGTGACCACCGACAAGACTCTCTTCTTTATATGGTTTCAAGCTAGCACTGGGGTAATTGACAGACACAGCGTATTCTTCCTTTATTAACCTGTTTTCTCTATAGTATCTCATATTTATAAAGTAAAAGCAGCAAGTGTCCCGCCTCTTTTTTAGAGGCGGGACACTTGCTGTTCTCACGAGTGTTATATAAACTGCCTATTTTTGATAGGTGATTGCCGCCATAACTGGGTCCGTATGATGCTCAGCCATGCGGATTTCAGCCTTCCGCAGGTTAGTCGCGCTATTGATGAGTGCAATATGAGTAAACGCCTGTGGATAATTTCCTAGCGACCCCGTACCATGTGGATCAATCTCTTCTGAGAACAAACCCAGACGACCAGAGTAACTCAAGACACGTTCATAGAGTGAACGCGCCTCGGAAATGCGTCCCTGCATCGCCAGATTGTCTACTAACCACAGAGTACAAATTGTGAATGTGCCTTCGCCACCAGTCAAGCCATCATCGGTATCCTCGGCGTGGTACCGATAAACAAAGCCGTGTTTATTTGTAAGCTTGTCCATGATGCGGTCTACAGTTGAACGCATACGTGGGTCGTCTGGTGCGATGAATCCAACGAGAGGTAGCAACAGGTTTGAGGCGTCTAATGCTGTATCATCATACGACTGCGTAAATGCCCCAAGCGAGGTGTTATACCCGTGCGATAGGATATCGGTCCGAATCTGATCACGCACCATGTGCCAGCGTGATAGGTCTGCCTCAAGATGTAACTGTTCAGCCGCTTTAATACCACGATCAAGAGCAACCCAACACATGACCTTTGAGTAGACGAAGTGACGCAAGCCACCACGCACCTCCCAGATGCCGTTGTCGGGTTCTTGCCAGTGGGCACAGACGTGCTCAACTAGTGTACACATCATTGACCATAAGGGGCCTTCAAGCGTCTCACCGTAACGCTCGAAACCGCCTTGACGACGATAAATGTGAATACAGTCCAGAACCTCACCGAATACGTCAAGTTGTTTCTGATCTGCCGCTCCATTGCCAACACGTACCGGACGTGAACCACAGTAGCCATCTAAATGCGATAGCTCTTGTTCCATCAGGTCGCGTTCACCCCGAATACCATACATGATTTGCAGGTCTTCGCCGTTCGCATAAGAGAGGCGACGTAACCAGTGTGTAAATGCCCTGGCCTCTTCCGTAAAGCCGAGCACATTGAGTGCATACAATGTAAAGGTTGCATCACGCAACCAGGTAAAACGATAGTCCCAGTTACGTACCCCACCAATGTCTTCCGGTAAAGACGTGGTAGGAGCAGCAACAATTGCGCCTGTAGGCGCATATGTCATCATCTTTAGCGTGAGCGCGCTACGCTGTACACCTTCCAGGTATGGTCCCTGGTAGCTACAATTAGCAAGCCATTTGCGCCAGCAATGAAGCGTTTGAGCAAGTTCTGCGTCAAAATTACGCTGCTGCAACTCTTGCTCTACAAGCCGACGTGCAGCGTGCGCACTGCGACCCATACCTACTGCGAAAAGGAGTCGCTCCCCTTCGTGTAGTACAACATGCGCAACTACTGATGGATGCCATTCCTCCGCGCCTTGTGCTATATACATTGAGTACGAAGGTAACAGACTTGCACCCACGATTGCTAAACCGACATGCTGTTTGCCATCAGAGATAAGTGCCCCTATGTTGTCCGGAGCGAGTGACACTTCACTGGGCGACGCTGCATAGTTCGGGCTGACACGTAAGGTCATCGTCACAGGCAACTCACCATGTGTACACTCCACAATACGAACGAGGCAATGGCAAGAGCCATCTTCACGCGTCCAGGTATTGTTGTTCATACCGCGATAGGGCCAAGCACTCAGTGTTTCCACTGGCATGAAATCGGTTAACACTACCTCACCAGAGGTACTAGCAAAACGTGTCTGTAGGACATTACTTCCACGCAAATAGCGTTGAAAGCCTGGAATAGTGTTGTCTGTGGGGGCTATTTGAAAGTACCCTCCACGCTCCGAGTCTAACAGACGGCAAAAGATAGCAGGGCTATCGAAGTCTGGTAGACATCCCCAGTCTACTGAGCCATCAGGTGCAATAAGCACCGTTGAATGACAATCGCCAATGACACCGTAAGAATTGATAGGCTGATAAGTGCGATTGTTGTCGTTCATCCCAACCATGACACAACACTCTCTGTGAGAACTAAGAAAACAAAAATTAGAACGTGCTGAAAAACCTTAGAAAATTCTTAAGACACCTTTAAGGTGTCTTATAACAGAGATAAACGGAATAGGAATCAGAATAGTAACAGGATATCAGTACTAATATTTTTAGGTTATGTCCGCTTTACATAAATGCCCATCTCACATAGAACAATCGGAAATCGCGCAACATTCCATAGGCAAACACGTTGTTTTTGTGTTACCTTAGTAGCAGAACAACTATATGGATTAAGAACGTATTCCGAGTAAGAATGTCACAAGTTATTTAGTGAAAAAGGAAAAAGGGTTTGAATACATTTCAAAAGATGCTACGTCATCCTGCAGGACGCATAGGACTGACCATTGGAGTAACAATTGGTTTTATTGCAGCGGTTATGGGAGAGGGAAGTAAAGCACTACTCTTCGCGGGCTTATGTCGATTTCTCGCAGGACGTTTTGGTCGTTAGACATCT
The DNA here is from genome assembly GCA_964657325.1 of uncultured Ktedonobacterales bacterium. Taxonomy (GTDB): domain Bacteria; phylum Chloroflexota; class Ktedonobacteria; order Ktedonobacterales; family Ktedonobacteraceae; genus JBBQVS01. The sequence goes on along the minus strand of CAZZVE010000013.1, from coordinate 44 downwards.
CTTTTAGGATGCGCTTATCACTCTATCTATAAACAAAGGTGAAC
>CAZZVE010000012.1:20917-66806 GCA_964657325.1 uncultured Ktedonobacterales bacterium | reverse complement strand
GTCCTCTTGGCAATCAAACGCCAACGAGGACGCGATAAATAGGTCCCTACAATGGAATGCTTTGCGCGAAATGGAAGAGATTACCAGGATCATATGTTGCCTTGACGTGTTGCAAGCGTGCTAAATTCGCGCCATAGTATGCGTGCTGCCAATCGGACAGGTCGGGGTCAACATAGTTCTGATAGGATGTACCCGTTGCATAGGAGCGCATCGCTTGCCATGTTCCGTTGAGCCAGGAGCGGTTCGCGGAAACCACTGATGCAGAGTCATTGGCGTTCCAACTCGCTGAGAACTGCGAACTAAAGAGCGCGTTGCGGTGCACAAAAGCCGTTGCATCTGAAGCTACGCGATTAATAGCACCACCGTACGCATCCATGCCGATACCGCCCTCACCCATTGTAGAAGAGGCTTGACGCGTGTTGATTGCATTTATTAATGTATCAATACCCTGACGCGTCAGGGTATTCACGTAGTAGTGGGATTTTACGGCGGAGGTGTCACGTACCAATTGACCGTTTGGGTCTTGTGAGGGCAGATGACATTGCGGCACGCTTTTGTTATAACAACCAGCCTCGTACAACATAGTTGCAAGAATACCTGGACTCGCTACATAGCGATACGTAGGCGTGATGCCTATTTTGTTGATAAGTTGCGCTAACAAGGTATCCAATGGGCCTTCTGAACCAACATAGACGCCATTCACATGCACAATCGGTGTTGCACTCTTGTCTTTTTGCGCAAGGAGTAAGCAGTTGGACCATGCCTCGTCTGGTGCTTGTGGTGCCCAGCGTTGCCAGCCATCTACGACCGCCGCCGCATCATTCCATGACCATGCTAATGTAAACAGCGTAAGTGTCGTCACAGGATGCACTTGAAAGTTAAACGAGGTGACGATACCCATATTGCCACCGCCGCCACCACGCAAAGACCAGAAGAGGTCTGGGTCATGCTGCGCATCACAAGTTAGAAGACGCCCGTTAGCAGTAACGACTTGTGCTGATAGTAAATTGTCACAGGTCAAACCAAATTTACGCCCTATGACACCAACACCTCCGCCAAGTGTCAGACCAGCAACACCGACCGTTGGACAAGAACCAGCAGGTAGCACCAGACCGTATTGTGCAAGATTGTTATAGACATCAATGAGCCGTGTACCCGCTCCTATAGTCGCGGTGTTCGCGTTTGTATTGACCGTCACCGTGTGCATCCGTGTCACATCTATTACCAGCCCCTTACTCGTCGAATAACCGTTGTAGTTATGACCACCGGAACGGGGCGCGAACGGCAAACCAAATTTGCGTACAAACGCGAGACACGTTTGGACATCGGCTGGTGCCGCGCAATAAGCTACCGCGGCGGGTAATACACTGTCATAACGTGGATCAAAAAGCTGACGCGCTGTTGTATATTGTGCATCATTAGGACGAACCAGTGATCCCTGCAAGCTCTTCGCCAGCGTTGTCCAGTCAGCATCTGTAGGTGTAGACTGCTTCGTAGGACTACTTTGTGCAGGCTGTGTACTGGTGCTACTTGCAACTGCTGTCGATGACGGTCCATCCTGGCAAGCCGCCAACACTCCGGGTAATGAACCTAGGGCGCACAACGCAAGAAATTCTCGACGGTGCATGCCTCCTGATGAAATTGGTTCTTCTGATTCGTTGCGATGTGCATTCATTGGGTATACGAGTCCTTTCGATAGTGATGATATAAAGAAATACTACTATCATGATATACGTCTAGTATATACAATGTAACGCGCTCACCAAACGTCGCAGTTCTTATTCTCTAACGTAGAGACGATAGGGGCAGCAATTTATTGCACTCAATGATGGGGGTAGTGGGGCAACGTGTCGGCAACGATTCTCTTGTCTGATACGAACCCCTCCCGACCCATCTTTGGACGCAATGAATTGCTGACCCTACCGCCATTGACATGTTCCATTGCCAAAGAAACCTGTAGGGACGATGTATGTCCCTACAGGTTTCTTTTCATAAATTCTTCTACTGTTAATGTACAAATGCATATAAGTTGCCATCATGCGCGCCAACGAAAAGCCACGACGGTATGACAGCGGGTGAGGAGGATAGAGTGGTATGTAAAGGCGTATATTGAAGTTGCTGTCCATTGATGGCATTGAATACGGTGATACCGCCGTCTCCTGGCTCGAAGCCGTCGCCCAGTGGCAGATACAGTGTTTGACCGATGATGACAGGAGAAGCGTAGACAATCAATGGCAGATTCTGGTGCCAGCGTACAGCACCAGTTTGTGCATTCAGTGCGTATATAACGGCCTTTTGCCCCACGACTCCTACGGCATAAATCATATCATGAGCGAACGCAGGTGAACTGTAAACGTGTTCGCCAATATGTGCCTGCCATAAGAGATGACCAGTCTTGGCGTCAAGCGTATAGATATTGCCATTCTTGCCACCAACCACCACGCGTAGTTGTTTCTTTGCATCACGATAAAGTAATGGACCGGCTCCAACATCGGTATCGCCCACATCCTGCACAACTGAACGCCAATGCCATAACACATGCCCCGTTTTAAGATTGAACGCTTGGACACCATCATCGGGATCACCAGTTCCTACATACACCGTATTGCTTGCAGCGTCGATCACTGGTGAACTCCACACTCCACCACCGGGTTTACCACCTTGCTCGATATAAGCACGCCAGCGCATCTTACCTGTTGCGATATCATAAGCCAGCACCTGACCAGATTTTTTCGGATTTTCGCTCAGAGTAGACGCGACACCGATAATCAAGAGGCCGTTGGCAATAGCAGGAGACGACCACACCTTCGCGCCTGGTGTATCAATCTGTTTGTGCCAACGTACGAAACCATCCTTTGCGTTGATGGCGTAAATGACACCACTCAGAGAGGCAAGATAAAGTGTGTTGTTTACAAGCGCGGGCGTGCCAAAAAACGCGTCGTCAGCCTGAATTTGCCACAGCATTCTCGCGCTCTGAATATCGAGTGCGGTCAGTGTTGTATCGGTTGAAGCAATATAGACCACGCCATTTTGTACAACAGGCGAGGAAAAGACAGAGGCACGCGTGCAAAATGTCCATGCGAGATGTAACAGGCCGCTGCTCTTATTGCTAGTAGTAGGTGCGGCACCATCACGGTTGCTATCGCCATGAAAGGTTGTCCAGTTCCCTTGTGCTGCTGGTGCAGTAGCACTACTTGTAATAGCAGGTGCACTACCAGTACTCTTGCACATTGTCGGTACTGGTGTCTTATTCACTTTTGGCGGCATGTTCGTTGTCGCGCATGCGCTCAGTAGCAGAATGCACAGAATGAACGCGATGCTACACAATCTTGTCTTCATATTAAAGATAGTAACACATGTAACCATGAAGAAACGAGGGTTGTGGTTTAGCATAATAATTAGGATACATTGGTCCCTACAGGTATCCATACGAATTTGTTAAACGGCATAATCGGTCCCTACAGATGTTGGTGTATGTTTACTAGCTCGACAATAGACATTCTTCCATGTTACACTTGTACAAGAAGAATTATGGAAGGGGACCGTGGCAGAATTGAGATCATGGGATTCCACTTTAAAGCGTTTAGTCAAGGCTGATCCACCTGCATTTGTACAGTGGTTGTTACCGGAAGCTGTGTTTCTTGAAGAGCTTCCTGTCAAAATTGAAAGTCTACAACGAGAAGTTGACGCTTTGCTTACTGTTAGCGTCAAAGATCAACGCATGTTGCTACATATCGAGTTTCAGACCTATAATGATCCGACGATGGCGAAACGCCTCATGACGTATAATGTATTATTGATGGATGCATATCAACTTCCCGTCTTATCGTGTGTCATTTACTTGTTGCGTGATGGAACTGTGTCACAATCACCATTGGACCTTTTTGTGCCAACAGGATATAGGGTACATACGTTTTATTTTCAGAGTATAGAGATTGGACACCTAACGGCTGAAGACCTTTACACTGTAGGTAGTGACACACTTTTAGCATTAGTGCCTTTAACAGAGAATGGCACACAGCAGTCAGTACTCACACAGGTATTCGAGCAACTTGGAAAGCACAGAGAACCAGCGCAAGCAGAGACGCAAGCAACTGAGGTCGAGGTGATCGCGTTTACACTTGCATCGTTTGTTTTACAGAAAAAGAACAAGACAGTAGATTTAGAATGGCTTGTCAGGAGGTTCCGCGAGATGCATGATATCATACAAGACTCTCCTATCTTTCAGGAGATACTTCGTGAAGGTATGGAAAAAGGCATAGAGCAAGGACGTTTAGAAGCAACTCGACGTATTCTTCTCATAGTAACAGAGAAACGCTTTCCTGCGTTGGTTTCTTTAGCACAAGAGCAAGTTGAGCGTATTAATGACCTGGATGTCATTGATAATCTCATAGTTGCCCTCAGTTCAGCTCAAAACGAACTCGAAGGGTACCATGCATTACGAGGACAGAAGTAACATATTCTAAAAAGGTCTTTTGCAATGGAAGGACGGACTAGCGCATGACGACAAATAGCGGACCCGACACCGCAGCAGGGTCAAACGCAACGAAGGCGTATCGCAATCGCATTGGATTTATCGCCGATGCCCCCAATTTCCCTGGCGAGTGGAACGATGTCATGGAGAAGGTGAAGATCGCTGACCAACTGGGTTTTGACTCCGTATGGTTGGGCGAATCGTGGGGCTACGAGCTTTTTACGTCGATGGGCGATTTAGTGCGCGTCACTAACCGTATCAAGGTCGGGGCTGGTATCGCGAATATCTTTTCACGTACACCTGCCCTCATCGCCAGTACCGCCGCCACACTCGATGAGCGTTCAGGTGGGCGTATTCTGCTTGGACTTGGACCATCAGGAGCGAATGTGATTGAGCATTGGCATGGTGTCAAGTTTGAGAAACCAGTCAAGCGCACGCGCGAGTATGTTGAGATTATCAGAATGATTTTACGAGGTGAGAAACTCGTCTATAATGGTGAGTTCTTCCACCTCGAACGAGGTTTCACACTTCGTTTCAAGCCGTTACGTCCTGATTTACCTATCTATATCGCGGCAATGGGTCCTAAGAATGTTGAGCAGTCGGGCGAAATTGCCGACGGTATTCTGCCAGTATACTGGCCAGGTAATAGATGGGGTGAATTACGCGCACAACTCGACGCCGGTTCGCAAAAAGCCGGTCGTCCCCCTCATAGTGCCGCTCTTGCACCATATATCACCAGTGTCTTACTGCCCGAAAATGTCGATGAGCAGACACGACAAATGGCGGCCGCCAAGGCTGCTGAACCACTCGCCTACTACATTGCGCGTATGGGTGTCTACTACGCCGATATGCTGACACGTCAGGGCTTTGGCGAAGATGTGCAAGCCGTGATTGAGGCGGACAAAGCGAAGAGAAGTCTCAAGAGCGCGGTTGCGGCGGTTAGCCCGCGCATGCTCGATGCCACCGCCATCATTGGCACACCGAAAGAGGTCGTTGCTAAACTAGATCAGTGGGGAGTAGCAGGCGTTGATGAACCTCTCATGAGTATGCCAAGTGGTACCATCGACGAAGTTGGGGCACAGCTTTCTGCGCTGAAAGATGCTCTTAAGGCGTAAATAAAAGAGAGATACGATGTGCTGGTCACAAGCTAAGCTTGTGACCAGCACATCGTATCTCTCTTTTATTTCCTTGCGAACTGCTCTGCATGCTGAAGGCGTTTGCCAATGGAGGGATGGTCGTAAAACAAAAATTCGATGATAGACGACGGCTCAATCTCGGCGAGGTTCTGGTTGGCAAGACGCGTCATAGCACTTTTGAACGGCTCAATCATATGCGTTGCTTGAAGTGCGTACTCATCGGCTTGGTATTCTATTGCACGACTGTAGCTATTTGTGAGGGGCGCAATGATAAAGCCAAAGACACCTGTAAGCACAAGTAGTAGCGGTAGCGTAGCAGGATCAGCAACGCCCTGATAGCGATTAAGGTTGTCAACAGCCCAGGTCAAACATAGATTGAACAGAAACAGCCCGACCAACATAAAAAGTGCTTGGCTTATAATAAGCTTCCAGATATCACGATGGACGTGATGACCCAATTCATGCGCGAGCACAACTTCAATCTCGTCGGGCGTATAGCGATTCACCATTGTGTCACCAAGCACAATGCGACGTGTATTGCCCAAACCCATAAGCGCGGCATTCGCTGCGGTAGTCTTACTACTCATATGCATCGTAAACACACCCTGAATACGTGTGTGGGCACGATCTGCCAATGTCACCAGACGTTGTTTCAATTCACCATCAGGTAACGGACTGAATTTGTAGAAGAGAGGTAAGAGCAAAATGGGGGCAAGGTTCGCCATGAGAACCGAAAAGAAAAGCAGGATCAGCGCGACCCATAGCCACCACAGCTGTGGTTGTGTCGCTAATAAGAGGTAGATTAACTCAACAACAACAACTTCAAACACAATGCTCAACGCAAAACCTTTTAGCTGATCGCTAAGCCAACCGCGTACCGTCATCGTCGAGAGGCCATAGCGATGAGGTAGCACAAAGCTACTATAGTAAGAAAGCGGGATAGTGATAAGTGTGTAGCCTATAGTAAGTATTAGAAGATAGCACGCTACAATCAGGGGAGACCAGTTAAAAGGCGCATGAAGTCCATAAGGATAAGAGCGTGTTACACTAGCTAAGGGTTGCCAGTTCAATGGTAGCAAAGCATTACGTAGCCACACATCAAAGCCAGTTAGAAAGATAAGAAGTATACCAACAACAGAGATACCAATATTGATACATGAGAGACGCCGACGAATACGCGCGTATTCGCGTGCCTTTTGTTGCCGCATTGCATCAATCTCTACAAATTGGTTTGACTCCGTATGCTCGATAGATATATCCATGTGTATTCGCTCCAGAGTAAGAAATGCTTTGAATTGTCAGCACTACAGATTATAGACGTATCATGCATGATGAGCAATATCTAGAGAAACTGCCCTCGAACTGTTCTTAAAACTTCCGTATATTTTCTAATGAACGTTTCGCACTCTCAAGAGAGGGTAAGACAGGTGCGTCATTTTCCACGATAAATTCTTGCGTACCACTTGTACGTGCTACCTCGATAAGGGATGCAATATCCAGTGTTCCGTCACCTACCTCGGTAAAGGTACGTTCAGGAGTCATATCTTTAATATGCATCAGTGGTACACGTCCCGCATGTTGTTGTAAAAAGGTCGAGGGATTCATGCCAGCGTATGCAATCCAGTAGACATCACATTCAAGTTTGACGAACGTAGGCTCGGTCTGAGCAAGTAATATATCCATAAATGTTTCGCCATCGTGCCGCATAAACTCAAAATCATGGTTGTGGTAGCAAAACGTTATTCCTGCTTCTTGACATTGTTGCCCAAACATATTGAGACGTGGTGCAAGCTGGCGAAGTGCCTCTGTGGTACGGAGTTCCGGGGCAAGCCAAGGCAATACAAGAAATGTAGAACCTATTTCCCGACAATAGGTGATCTCTTTTGCAAGGTCTTGCTCAAGTGCTTCTAGCCTCACATGAGTAGACACAGCACGTACTCCTATTTCGGCGAGCAACGTCTTCATTTCAGAAGAGGTAAGACCTCCATAGCCCGCAAATTCAACGCCTTGATATCCTAATGCGGCAACTCCGCGCAACGTTCCAACAAAATCCTTCGCGGTCTCGTCACGTACTGTGTATAATTGTAATGCTACTGAAGTGGTGTTCACTTGCTTACTCCTCGACTATAAAAAACTCGTACAAACATTATAGATACATCTATCTTAAAAGTACCACATCTATCCCAATATTTCCTTCCCATATTTTATTTTTGCTGTGAAGATGCTTCTTATAAGAAAAGTATATTTACGGTACTTGACATAAGGATTGAGGTATAGACATATGTGTGTATACATTCATTGAACATTGTGAACATTGTGTGAATAGGAGTAATATTACTCAAAAATACCTATTAAATCACTAGACAAGAAGATATATTTTCGTGCATACTATCAACGTGTGTTGTACAGGACGATATACAAGCAATACACATTGTAGTGACAAGTTTGTATACATATGTTTATGCATACAAAGATAGAAGAATGTCTATACATTTTAGTGGATAGGAAGGATGAAGACCATGCTTGGAGCGAATGAACAACGCAGTGAAGTTGCACGGCTACTGTCACAAATTAGTGCAGAATATGAAGCGGCACAAAACGGTATGACAGGACTGGCTTATGGCAACGCGAAGCACGATTTTATTACTGCACGCATGGAAAACATGGGGAAAATTCACAATGAGTTGCATGACATTGTTGGCGATGTTGCAATCGCTATGATTGCGGACCAATTGAACGACACACATTAGGGTGTGCTAAAGCAGGCCCGTACAGGAGCCATCAATCTTCCGATGATAAAGTGGAAATCCTGTACGGGCCTGCTTTAGCACACCCTCTTAACGGCTGACTTCGTGTAGGTTAAAGTGTAGGTAATAAGACGAGTGGTTCCTGTGTTTCAAGCTGTTCAGTTACAGGTAATTCGGCATACATATCAATATAGCTACGCGACTTTATGGTAGGCTTATTCCATACACCTGTAACCACGTATTCGATCTCTTCGCTTTGGAAATCCTCTTTGTCTAAAGCATTATCAGGACCATCACGGAAGCTACGCAGCCAATCTCGCACGTCATCATCTGAAAGGAATGGTGCGCCCTCGCTGACAAACCATTCAGCAACACCTTGCAGGTAGAAGCGAAAATCTTTGGGCAAGGTATACGCACGTCGTATTGTGTACGCTGTTTCGCAAACATCTTCGTAACCAGCTTTGCGCAGATAGTCCGCGAGCTTAGAGCCAACCCAACTATCCTCAAATGTATAGCCTTCCTCGACACGTCGCATCTCCCAATATTCGCGTGCCTGGAGGACATGTGCCTGAAGGGTTGTATCGATGCCATGAAAGCGCATCGTACCAAAGTCGATATCTTTAATAGCGAGTCGCCCGCCTGACGTGAGGTAAGGTCCCATAGCGGCAAAGGTGGACACGGGGTCGGGAAGGTACTGGCTTACATTGGCACTAAAGATTATATCCGCTCGTCCTAGTGGTATGGGCAGCTCTTCCAGCAGTGCTCGCTTATATTCTACCTGCCACCGATACCAATGGTTTGTGCTGCGGCTTTGTGCAGTTACCAGTGCCTCTGGTGAAATGTCAACACCAACAATATGTCCACGTGGTCCAATAGCCCTGGCGAGCAGAGGAGTCCACAAACCAGGACCACATCCTGCATCGACCACAAAACTTTCTTTTCGTATAGAGAGGTCGCGAACCATTTGTTCGCGTTCTTGAGCTTTACTCTGGTGATGGGTCTCCAACCATTCAATCGCGTTGAGGGGAAGTCCGCATTCATTCACATGCACAACATCATTTACTGCCATCGTTGTTATTTTTATCCCTATCATGTCCCTTTAAAGTTGCCAAGAAGCATCGATACGCTCTTCTGCACACATAAATATTACCTGATTTTTGTCATTACATACAACATTTCGGTACTTTTAGTTATACATTGTAGCTAACAAAAAAATAATAGTAACAATAGCGCATTTGTATGTTTGTATGGAATGTTGGAGGTATTTCCGAGAGACGATAAAGAGGTTGTAAACGTTACAATAACATAGATAAGAACTTTCTTTCTGAATATTCTCCTATATAGGAGGAAATTGCTATGCGTAACACAAATGTGTAATTTCTGTTACGCTATTTTCCCTAATATGCTTTAAAAATGTGTAACTATTGTGTTATACTATGTTAAGTAGTTATTTCCTAGTGAAAAGGTTGTTTCAACACAGAACAGGAAGGACCATGTTCAATGGATATAGACCAGGACGTGCCCAAGCAACCTAGAAAGCGAGGGCGTCCCCTTGGCTCCAAAAAGAAACACTACATTGGGCAGAACGCACCAAGTGATGTGTTACGGCAACAACCGCAGGATGCGGTTTTTGATGACGAGCAGCTAGCATATGCGCTTGCGGAAGAAAAACTTTCACCATTCAGTAGTTTGCTCAGACACATTCTTCGGCATGATCGTACTGAAATTGCGCGTGTTGCTAAGGACTTAGAGGTTGCTGAGATTACAGTGTATCGTTGGATGAACGGGAGTTCGGAGCCACGCGCGATGCACTTGAAACGTCTACCAGAGGTATTTGCAGAGCATCGAGGTAATCTTACTTACGCAATTAACCAAACATTTCCTGGTGTACTCGATCCTCCTTCTTTAGGTATTCGGGAAGTGCGCAAAGACATTTATCGGCGTGTATTTGATCTAATCACCACGACGCCAGAAGATGATGCGCGATATTGGCAGGTGACGCAAGCAGTCTTTGAGTACGCATTATTACATCTCGACTCAGATCGGCGCGGCCTCTCTATCACCTACGCTAATCTCATGCCATCACATGAAGACGGCATTCATTCTTTACGCGAAGCTGCCATGCGTGGCAATTATCCCTGGCCTTTTAGCCTTGAGAGCCGAGCATACCTGGGAAGTACAACACTTGCGGGTACAGCAGCAATGATGCAACGCTTGCAAACATGGGATAATCTAGGTAACGAAGAGCGTCTACAGGTAGATATCGACGAACACGAGCGCAGTGCTGCCGCCTGTCCTGTTATGTATGCGGGACGTATCTCTGGTGTCCTTATCATTTCTAGCACACAAACCGGCTTTTTTGCGGATCCCATGGCATGTCAAGCGGTCACTGAATACGCACAATTGCTGGCACTGGCCTTCCACAACGAGGATTTTTATCCTTGCTCACTCTTAAACCTGCGTCCTATGCCGGATATCAAATGGCAACGAGCCGAGATTGGTCGTTCTTACGTGAATCGCATCATCACATACGCACGTAAGCACATGATTGCACGTCATGAGGCAGAACAGTATATTTTTGTTGAGATGGAGCGTGAGTTCGAGGAATTGGGACGGCATCTTAACAACTCATCAAGAGCGGAGCAAACGCATAGGAATGAGGTTCGCTAGAACCTACAAAATATATAAGCACTGGATACGTTCTGTAAGGATGTAGACTAACGGACACCCACAAGGGGCTACCCTACGATACACAGCGTGCAGAGCACACAAGGGCATTGTATCGTAGGATAGCCCCTTGTGGGCGTCCGTTGTATTCCCAATTTAATTTTTCAAGCCGTACAACTACACCCCTACAAAAGTCTTTTTTCCATTTTGTTGCGCATCAAAAAGAATGAGGATAGTATATAGACATATTTTGTACGCTTCTACGCTTCGCCGAAAGGACGCGTTTTGTCATGCCTAGCCTTTTTGTACGTTGTCTGCTCTTTATCAGTTCCTACTTTCCACTCACGGGGATTTTCTGCATCCTCTTGTGGGAAAAAGATTGGCACTGGGCACTCGGTATTCTCCTTCTTGGTATTGTCGGTCTAAGCGTGATGTTGCTCTACTTTCTTCGAGTTGTACCAAGTCGCACTCCATCGAATGAAAAGATTGTCACATTGGATCGACATGATGGCGATGTGTTAAGTTATATCGCGAGTTATCTTGTTCCCTTTGTGAGCTTTGATCTGAAAAGTGCACAGATATGGGCTATTCCGGTATTTATTGCAGTTTTATTGATTATCTACGTCAATTCCAATATGATATATATCAATCCAATGCTTAACGTCCTCGGTTATCATCTCTATGAAATTACGATAGAAAAAGACGATACAGCATTTTATCTGCTTACACGACAGCGTGTAGCAGAACACAGCCCTATACGTGTTGTTCATATCGGTGACACAACATTTGTACAAGTAAAGTAGTGTTTCTCATGTAGTATTGAAGGAGCGCACAACCTCTATGACTGCTCCCTATAGCTCTGCCTTTCAAGATATACTCTCGCTCGACCTGGGGAAGTTTGACAAGAAAAAAGAAACGGATGGATGTGATGTACATGTTTGTCTCGTCGCCACAGACTTCTCAAACGAGGATGCACTTGAATTTCGCCGTCTCGAACTTTCCAAAGCACTTACCGCTCGATTTCGGGAAAAAGTTGGTAAGTTTCTTACTGAGTATGGCAAAATATGGCTCACAGGCGGCAGTGTGATGCAGGCATATCAAGGCGATAGCAGGCCCGAAGAACACGAGATCGAGTACGTCAATCTTGCCGACTCACACTATACGTTTATTCAACAGCAGATTCTGCCTCTTGTGCCCTATCAGGGAATGCTTTCTTTTATGCCCAATGAGAAGAAATTTGTCGAAAAATTGCGCTTCTACGTCATCATCGTCAAGCCATTAAACAGGCCACAAGACACATTTTTCTTTTATCGTTCGTACAATCTTCGTCAGGTGTTACGCAAGTCGCGTCTCTTCGGTGCGCTTTTAAGTATGGATAATGAATACGATGTGATCGACGATTCAGCACTCCTTTTTGACGATAACATCGACTGTGTAAGTCATGATAATGATCTTTTTGTTCTCAAGAAAGACTCCTTTCACCAGATGTTTCGCTTTTTTGAGGAGTTAAAGAAGTCGGTTGATGTGGCGGTGGCAGATATTCAGGCACAACTCACACATATGAGAGTCGCGGTTGATGGCTACGACAGTTTTGTGAACGATTGCAAAAAGAATCGCTTGAAGATGGCGATGCTTAACACTATTGCGAAAAAACCATACTTGAAGGATTTGACACCCGCAAAGATCAAATTGGTCGTTGACCGTCTCGACAAAAACGTTGTAGGTGAGGACTTTCTCGCAGCGTTTGAAAAAGAGCAAAAGCTAACATATGATGCGAAGCGTCCATGGGTCCTGCTCAAACTGCTAGCCGATAGCTACCTCTGGTCTGAAATGACATCTGTAGGCTACGACGTGGGCGACAAACGCGAGTTGTAGGAGCCTTACGACATCAAATGTTACCTTTATGACGTTCCTACTGCCTGAAAAGCCCTAATACTCAACTATAAAGAGTTGAATATAGCAGAGACGTATGATATGCTACGGAATGTACAAGTAACAACATTGTTGTAGTCGTAATGTAGGAAAACTCGCAACCAGCGATCTCATCGCGCTTCCTGGTGCTTTCAACGAGAAACGTAAGGAGCGGCCCATGTTTGCCTCCACCTGGGATGGTCCCCAGTTATATATAGATGAAGTGTATCCTCCCACATTGCTTAAACATATTTTGAAAGATATGATGACGCACTTTACTGCGCAAGGTGCATGTATTGCGTTATTCGATGAGACAAGCCAGCAAATGCGGGTACGTTTGCATGTACGCTCACGGGCATCAGCAAATATGACTCCAATGCGAGCAATTAGTGGAGTACGTCAACGTCACACCATCCGCCTTGAGCAAGATACACCTTCATCTATGACGCAGACAGGTCCTCTGCCAAATCCTGCGTATCAGTATTCGTCCTCGTCAACACAGCCTTTGCCACCTCTTATACCACCGGGAGATTTAGACGAGATACCTGCTACACAGAGTGAACTCTTTGCTATCGGCACAAGCTACGCTTTCGCGTCCGATCTGATAGGTACGGCGTGGGCAAAGAATGATGTCCTGGTGTGGAAACATGAAGACTATCTCACAAACATTTTTCACGGTGGTCCCTTACCTTTCCACACTGATGTAACGCCGACATCCTATCTCGTTGTACCTATTCAAGAGTCTACACTGGTCGATGATATGCGTGGTCGCAGACGAGACGCGCACACACTTGGAGTTATCGTTCTTTATCAGATCATTGCGGGTGTCGTGACTGCGTTTCAGCCAAAGCAGCGTGCGGAAGCATTGCATTATGTCGAGCGTATCGCACTGTATCTACAAAACGACAAACTGGAACGGACACAAAGACGTACCAATGAATACTTGAAACGCATCAAGGAACTGAGTGCCGTCTTTCCTTCTGACGTGGAGCCGTCGAAACTGGCAAATGCCCTCTACACCTACGCATCACAAATAGTCAATATTTCATCGCTCTTGTTTACGCTATATGACCGCGACACCAACAAAATTTATGAGGTGATGGCGATTAAAAACGGTGTGCAGATAGATGGATTAGCCGATGAGTCCAGCATCTTCCAACCAGCCCAGCGACCAGTATGGTGGGATGTTGCCTTTGAGCAAGGACGATCATTAATCTTCTCTCCCGCTGACGATACTGAACAGGCGGAGATGTATGATGAACTCCTGACAGGTTTATGGGGCGATCAGCATACCGCGAAGTCGTTTATTCTGCTCCCTATGAAGATGTCCAACCGTGGTATTGGCTCCTTGTGCCTCACCAGCACACGTTCTCATGCCTACCAGCCGGAAGAGGTACAGGTTCTGGAAACGATGATACAGATTATCACCGTGGGCATCGAAAATACCAAACTCTATGAGCGAGACCGTGCCTTGCTACAAGAGGCACAGCAGCGCGAGGTGCAGTTAGCGGGCCTCAATAGCGCGCTACAGTCAATTAGTTCAGGCTTAAATCTGCTTGAAGTCTTGAATAAGCTGGTGCAAGCGGTCGCAGGTATTCTCTCTGTAGATATATGCGTCTTCTTCCAACCGACACACGATAAAAAATGTCTGGTAGCAAAAGCGGCTTATTCGCCACCAAGTAAGAGTAATTATGATGATGGAAGTGGTTTGCTCGGTATGATGGCGGGTGGAACAGACAGCCATATGGAGTTGATTGAGCAAATAGAGCTTCCATTTAAGCACACAGTGCTAGAGCAAATGACGAATGGTCCCTTCTTTTCTCTCGATAAAGTGGAGATCGAGGAACTTGCGCAACAGAGCGAAGCTGGGGGTGCCATATTTTTGCTTGAAACAAACATGCAGCACCTGCTGATGGTCCCTCTGATCGACGCAGACGAGCTGATTGGTGTCCTGGCGGTGGCGACGCCAAATGAGAATCGTCATTTCAAACCCAAAGAAATATACACTCTGCTTGCCATGAGTTCGCAAGCAATTAACGTTATTCGCAACGCGCAACTCTTCTACGAACGGAGCGAGGCATACGCTGAACTACAACATCTCAATAAGATGAAAGATGAATTCCTGACGACGGCTTCGCACGAACTACGCACACCACTCAGTGCGATTACGGGCTATGCGACTCTGCTTCGACGACAAACGACGCGCGCCGAACCACTGACGCCATCACAGGTCACACGCTATGCCACCAAGATAGCCAGTGCCGCGCAACAACTCAATGATATTATGGCGAACATGACCGAGGCATCGAAAATAGGCACGATTGATAGAAAACTAGAGTTGCAGATTGGTCCCGTACAGGTCAAAACTGCCGTCAATGTTGCCGCGAATATGCTCAGTATCAACATCGAGCAGCGCATTGTGGTGGATATCCAGCCAAACCTGTACATGTTAGGTGATCCCTTACGCGTCCGTCAGGTGATTTCAAACCTGCTTGACAATGCAGCCAAGTATTCGAGTTCAGAGAGTACTATTCATCTTGTCGCTCAAGCTATGACGTATCATGAAATTGAGAAACTGCTGCCCGATGGAAAGTTTAAGGGCGACATACAGGAGCATGCGACGGTAGTGCTGGTGCGCGTCATCGACCAGGGCGAGGGTATTTTGCCTGAAGATCAGCAGAAGATATTCGAGAAGTTTGTACGTGCTCCACGCTCATTGACAACTCCCGTGCGCGGCTCCGGTCTTGGTCTTTTCATTTGTAGTCGCTATATCGAAGCAATGCATGGGCAACTCTGGCTCGAAAGCAGTACGAATAAAGGGTCCATCTTTAGCTTCTATCTAGCACAGGCAGAGGAACCAATAACTGTAGATGAGGAGTTGGATGAGAGTGAGTTCTCGACCCCATAGTATTCTCGTGGTAGATGATGATGCCATCATACGTGACATGATGGTTGACATCCTCGAAGGCTACCCCATCACGACCGCTCGCAACGGACGCGAAGCCCTCGATAAACTCAGTAGCGGCGAGAGTTATCTCGTATTCCTGGATTTGATGATGCCCGTCATGACGGGCGAAGAACTCTGTCAAAGACTCAATGCCGAACCGCAGTTGCGTGCGCTTCATAAGATAGTACTGATGTCAGCCGCCGACCAACTCAGCCACGTGAAGGAGTTGGGAGTAGACGCGATGATGCGTAAACCGTTTGAATTTGAGGAGGTGATGGGGATGGTGGAACAGTATATGTAAAGACCGATGCATCATATCATCTTTTCTTGTTTGCTCTCATCAAAAGCTGGTTTTACGAGACGAAAGGCGTGTTTGTGCACCTCTAGAAAAGCTTCGCTTGCTGCTCGGTCTTCATCAGCTTGTATATGCTCAGGGCGTTTCTCAAGTCTATCAATTGTTGTTTGATAACTATTCTGCAATTCTTCAATGAAGCTCAACACGTTAGGAAGATCACTTTCGGTAGCTAGAACGCTTCCCACATCAGCTTGTAACTCTGTGCTAGGTCCTTAACAAAGGTTTATCGATGCTAAAATTTCTCGTGTCAGTTATATTTGCTCTGTCTCTTCACTTAAACTTTGCAGAGGTTCAGGTGTGGACTCGTCAATCTGAACGGCAGGCGCAATCTCCTTAAGAGCTTGTACAACATGATTATATCTACTTTGTATACGTTTTATATGATGTTGCTGACCTTGTATCACTTCATCACTTGCTTCACCATTCTCCACTAGCTCTTCTAATTGTTGACAAGCACGATAAATATGTATATATTGCTCACGAAGCCAGTCTTGAAGATACGTTAAAAAGAGTGGAAGTGTACTATTATTCATCAATATCAAACCAATGTCATCTTCATCTCCATCTTCATTTTCTAATTTAATCCAATAATGAGTTGAAGGTATTTCTTGATTCCCTCTATATGCATCATGACTTTTAAAGTGAAATCGCCCATACTGCCTAATAGTAGCAGACCCAATTCGGACACGCAACAGTTCCATTTTTCTCTCTCCTATGTGCCATACGCTAATGTCTAAACGGAAGGATTGTAAGTTTTCTCTATTTTCAGTCTTTCACTACTGTTGCGACAATCTTAACTGTTTATCACAATTAAGCGTACCACACTCTTTCACTACATTCACCACGAATATGGTATGTCATGTTTCAAGAGCTTACTTAGAAGCTATTGCTCTGAGTAAGCTCCTTTTAGAAGCAATTAACTATCTAATTGCCACAAGCATTATTCAGTTGAACATTCATCTCTCCTAAAACTTGATCTACAGTCACAGTATAGAAGCCATTGTAACCTGACCCTGCGAAACCAGCTACATAGTTCGTAATAGCATATCCATACCAGTTAGAGCACAAATAGCTACTAGAACCTCCCCATGCTTTTGTGCCTTGCTTAGAGTCAGACGTCTGCCATTCCCCCTTATTAAGTGAGAGCAACGTGGCATGAAAGTTCACCACATATGAGCCAGGACCACTAGGTCCACAGTTCTGTAAAGCATAGTTGAAGTGACGGTCACTTCCTTCTACAGGTCGTACCCAACCTTGATAGGCATTGTTATACCACGTAGCCGTTGCATCACTAGGAAAACTAAGTTTGCACCCGGCCACAGGAAACGGAATGGTTACTGAAAGCTTTGAAACGGTGGAAGCATGAGCCGTTCCTGAAAAAGTTACAGATAAGGCTCCTGTAAGAGCAAACACGAGGAGCACTGCAGTAAAGAGTTTGAAAATCAAAGAGCGAGTGATATTCATGTAACATTCTTCTTTCTGTTCACAAGGAATACTTCACATGCTATACTAAGCATGCGGTACCAATCGCACATGATGCACTGCCTAGGGGTTCAATCTATGCCAGGGCATCATGCTATTTTTGCTTTACTAAAGATACGGTAAGTTCGCATAGAACGCTTTTCTCAAGGTTCCAATGATGTTCGCTCAAATCCCTCCTTTCTTGACCTTCCTGTCTACACCTCAATAGTACACAAGAAAAACGCAAAAAGGAGAGAGGGAAATCAGGTATGTTTTTGAGAGCAATTTCCCCCACATTTTTAGGGGTAAAACACCTCTAAAAATGTGGGGGTATTTGGGGAACACAGTCTATAAAAATGGGACTTCCATTGAGGAAGTCCCATCTATGGTCTAATTAGAAATCACGATGCAAGCAAGACATACCCGTATTTTGTGATGCGATGCACACCAAGGCCAGCCGAGCGTAATTTGGAACGAACTTTGTTGCTATACTTGCTAAGGTTTTCTTGACTTCATTGCTTTACACTTAAGCCAAATGCATTCTTGACGAGATCATCGTCTCTTATCGGTTGACCCGATAGGAGAGGTAAAAGTAGCTTGTACTCTTTTGGTGTGAATACTACTACAGATATACGACTAACGACTAATGTTCTGCTTGTATCGCATCGCTGAACGCTATGATTTCCGATAGCTGAACTTTCAATAAGCTGGTAGGAATGTTGAAACGTTTCGTCAATCCTATGAAAGATGTCAATCACCGCGCGGGTGTAATAGAATTAGACCCCTACAGAGGTTTATTCTCCCTGTACATTAATCCAACGCCTGTGCCTCTTCAACCATATATCCATCAGCCCTTAATCTTCTTAATAAATCCTCGCATTGCGCGTGGTCTCTTGTCTCAAGCGTGATGGTTTCTTCGCGTTGCATGATAGGGAGACGACTGGAGATACGCTGGTGACGCACGTCGATCACATTGATACGCATCTCTGAGATGATGTTGAGCATGCGCATCAGTTCGCCAGGACGGTCAGTTAAACGCGTGTGGATGACAAAGTAGCGACCCGCTGAGGCGAGACCGTGTTCGATGAAGCGGCTGACAAGGTTGATGTCGATATTGCCACCAGTCAACGGTACCAGCACCTTCTTGCCTTTTAGCTCAATGGCTCCGCTTAACAATGCGGCAAGTCCTGCCGCACCGGCACCCTCGACCAGCATTTTGCAACGTTCCATCAGCAGCAGTACGGCGTTGATAATCGCCTCGTCGTTGACCAATACAACATCGTCCACGAGTTTTTCGATGATTGAATAGGTCAGAGCACCAGGACGCTTGACCGCGATACCGTCGGCAATCGTTGTAATCGCGGGCAACGTGAGTAGCTTGCCCGCGTCAAGCGAGGCACGAGAGCTAGCCGCGCCAGCCGCTTGTACACCAATGATGGTGATATCGGGCTTGAGGGCGCGTGCAGCGATAGCGATGCCAGAGATAAGACCACCACCACCAATAGGTACGACAATCGCGTCGGCATCGGGAAGGTCGTTGAGCATCTCAAGGCCGAGCGTGCCTTGACCCGCAATGACATCGGGATCATCAAAGGCATGCACGTAGGTTGCACCTAGCTCTTGTTGCAACTCAAGACAGCATTGATAGGCGTCATCATAGGTTGCGCCATGCAAAACAACTTTCGCTCCATAGCCCTGTGTCGCCGTGACCTTCGCGAGTGGTGCATTTTCCGGCATCACAATGGTACAGGGGATACCATGTTGTACGGCCGCAATAGCGACACCTTGCGCATGGTTGCCAGCGGAAGCCGCGATGACGCCTGCGCGACGCTGCTCGTCATTGAGACGAGATATCATGTAGGAAGCACCACGGACTTTAAAGGAGCCACCGCGCTGCATGTGTTCTGCTTTAAGATAAATATCCGCGCCCGTCATGTCTTGCATAGTGCGTGATGGAGCGAGCGTTGTGTGATGGATAATCGGCTTGAGAAATTTGTAGGCTTGCCATATATCAGCAATACTTACGGGGGGGCGTCCCTCATTCATCTCGTGTGCGTCACGCGTGTTGAGTGGATCGCGGGTAGTCTCTACGGTTGTATCATTTTTCAGTAAACGCATTGCGTGTTACGACTCCTTTCAGTCCTCCAACGGACACGACCACGGTCGTCGTGGTGCCAGACCCATGCGACGTTGCCAGGGTGGTATGTTCAGAATTATAACTCAAGACACTGCGAGTAGCAACAAGCAAAATAATCTATGCGACAGCGCGCACGTTGTCACATAGATTATTTTGCTTGACAATCCTCTTTTTGTATGATATATTGACTGTAGCCCCAGAGATGCATAGCACGCCGTCCCATAACCTGTCTTAATATTCCCACAGTATGTAGAGGCGTGTAGACGATCTTTGGTATGTTCATTGATACCTCTTACACTCACCCAGGCAGCCCGTTTTCGCGTACTTTTATACTAGACGCAGAGGGACAATCTTATTCCGTCCCAATAGTGATGCCGCCTATCGTTTCTCAAAAGGGTATGACAACGAAACTTACTACCCACTATCTCAATCGAGCACACTTCCCAAAACATTATCGGTTCTACACAGAAAGGAGAATGGGCGTGTTCTTCCTTTAAGAATGTGTCCTGTCCCACACAACGTGAATATTGCTGAACTAGAAACAAGAACAATCACAGAGTTACGCGACATTGCGCGCGATCTCGAACTTTCCGGTTATACCGCCCTCAAGAAACAAGACCTCGTGTTCCGACTCCTCCAGGCTAATACAGAGCAGCAAGGCAACATCTTTAGTGCCGGCGTCCTGGAAATCGTAGAAGACGGCTTTGGCTTCCTGCGTCAGGAACGCTTCCTACCAGGAAACATGGATGTGTACGTCTCACAATCCCAAATACGCCGCTTTGGACTTCGCACAGGTGACATGGTTTCGGGTCAGGTACGACCACCGAAAGATAACGAAAAGTACTACGGTCTGCTACGTGTCGAGGCAATCAACGGTATCGACCCCGAAATTGCGAAACGTCGTCCACACTTCGATGTCCTGACCCCAATCTTCCCTCGCGAAATGTTTAACCTGGAAACCGGCCCCACCAATATCTCTGGTCGTATTGTGAACCTTGTTTCCCCTATTGGACGTGGACAGCGCGGCCTGATCGTCTCTCCCCCAAAGGCTGGCAAGACGATGCTGCTCAAATCTATCGCTAACTCAATCACTGAAAACTATAGTGACGCACACCTGATGATCGCCCTGATTGGTGAGCGACCAGAAGAAGTCACAGACATGAAACGCTCCGTACGTGCCGAAGTCATCAGTTCAACCTTTGACGAGCCAACCGAGGCCCATACACGTGTCGCGGAAATGGTTCTAGAGCGTGCCAAACGTCTCGTTGAGAGTGGACGTGACGTGGTGATTCTGCTCGACAGTATCACGCGTTTGAGCCGTGCCTACAACTTAGCAGTACAGCCGAGTGGTCGTACACTCTCCGGTGGTCTCGATCCTAGCGCGCTGTTCCCGCCAAAACGCTTCTTTGGTGCCGCTCGTAAGATTGAGGAAGGTGGTAGCCTGACCATCATCGCCACGGCCCTTGTTGACACCGGTAGCCGTATGGATGATGTGATTTACGAAGAGTTCAAGGGTACAGGCAACATGGAACTCGTGTTGAACCGCAAACTTGCCGAGCGTCGTGTCTACCCAGCTATCGACATTTCCCTGTCCAGCACACGCCGCGAAGAATTGTTGCTCGACGACAAGACCATGCGTGCCGTTGTAGTTATGCGCCGTATGTTCTCAACCCTCGCCGACCAGCGTGGCCTTGAGGCAATGGAAGCTCTGCTCCAACATATGTCCAAGACCAGCAACAACACGGAATTTCTGGCGACCCTTCACAAAAGCGTCCTCTAACATCTAAAAAAGCTGCTGTGATTACTGTTTCAGAGACAGTAACCACAGCAGCTTTTTTGTGTCTTTTTACGGGCTTTAAGCAAATTAGTTTTCAGTAGTCTTTTTATGTTGAACTTCTCGTTTACTACTATGGCTCATGCCGAGACGACTGTGAAGATCAAAGAGTTCCCCCTTCTTGGCACGCACATTAGCCCGCAGGGTATCACACGCGGACCAGACAACGCACTCTGGTTTACTGAACTGTCAGGCAACAAAATTGGACGTATCAATTTGCATGGGCAGGTGTCGGAATTTCCCATTCTTACAAGTGGTGGAGCACCTGTCGGTATTATAATGGGACCCGATGATGCACTGTGGTTCACAAAGATTCAGAGCGGCAAAATTGGTCTAATCACTACATGGGCCATGTTGCTGAGTTTGTACTTCCCACAGCAAACGCACAACCAGTTTATATCGCCCGCGAGTCTGAAAACACACTGTGGTTCACCCAGGCACAGGCTAACCAGATTGGACGCTTGAGGATCAAGAATTAGGTCGCTACACGGTAGGACATGATAAGATATGGGAGTGTATTGTTGAACGACTTCATCTTTTATTAGAGGAGGAAAGAACAATGGCCCCACAATCCAACGATGGACAGCAGCAGAGTTCTACCGCAGACGATTTTCGCCAGTTGTTGACGAAGGAAGAACATTTCGCGCCAAGTGCCGAAATGCTCTCAAGTGTTGATGTCAAAGACTATCAGGCACTCTACGATAAAGCGGCGAGCAATCTTGAGGCGTTCTGGAATGAGATCGCGCAAGAGTTTGAGTGGGTCAAGCCGTGGTCACATGCCCTGGAAGGAACTGCTCCGGGCGCACAGTGGTTTGTTGACGGACAAGTCAATATCACGACGAACTGCCTTGACCGTCATACACAGGGGAGTCGTGCCAACAAAACTGCATTGTTATGGGTCGGTGAGGATGGCGAGGAACGTACCTACACGTTTCCAGAGTTACTCGCCCTCACCTGTCAGGTTGCTAACGGCTTGCGTTCGCTCGGCGTGAAGAAGGGTGATCGCGTCTGTATCTACTTACCACTGACACCAGAGGGTATCGTCACTATGCTCGCATGTGCACGAATTGGCGCGATTCACTCCGTTGTGTATGCGGGATTAGGTAGTAGTGCATTGCGCTCACGTATCGAGGATGCAGAGGCGCGTGTCATTGTGACCTCCGATATCGGCTATCGACGTGGCAAGGTAACGCAATTGAAAACCATTGTCGATGAGGCGGTGAAAGACCTGGACCTGGTAGAAAAAGTTGTTGTATACCGCCGAGCTAATCCTGTTGTTCCACTGGATCCCTCACGCGAAGTTGATTTCTACGATCTCTGTAAGGCACAGGCAACAACTTGCCCAGCCGAGGTCATGGAGTCGGAAGACCCGTTGTTTATGCTCTATACCTCTGGCTCGACGGGTGCGCCCAAAGGATGTGTCTATACACATGGTGGTTACATGGTTGGTGTGACGTACTATATCAAGTTGGCGTTCGACTTGAAAGAGGACGATATCTACCTGTGCATGTCCGATATTGGCTGGATTGTAGGACATAGCGCGATGGTGTATGGCCCACTGGCGAACGGGACAACGATTCTCGTACGTGAGGGTGCGCCAGATTATCCCAATCCTGGGATTATTTGGGAAGTCGTCGAGAAGTATGGTGTGACCAAGCTCTTTACCGCGCCTACCGCGCTACGTATGTTTATGAAGTTTGGACCACAATATCCAAAGGCACATGACCTGAAAAGTCTACGCTTGATTGTGTGCGCAGGTGAGCCACTCAATCCAGAGGCATACCTGTGGGCGCGAGAACATATTGGGGAAAATGGACGTGTCACTATCTGCGATAACTGGTGGCAGACGGAGACCGCCGCTCCAACAGTGGCAACATTGCCAAGCATGGAGGTACGGCTTGGACGCGCAGGTAAGCCGTTGCCAGGATATACCGTGAAGGTGCTTGACCGCAGTGGGCAACCTGTGGGGATCAATCAAGGCGGGTATCTGGTGATCGAGGGGACATGGCCTCAGATGTTCCGTACCATCTGGAAAAATGAGGAGCGTTACCTCGACTACTGGCGTACTGTGCCACCATACTATACAGCAGGCGATGTGGCAACGGTTGACGACGCTGGCTATATCGCGGTACTGGGTCGCTTCGATGACGTAATGAATGTCGCGGGTCATCGTATTGGGACGGCTGATGTGGAGAGTGCGCTGGTCAGTCATCCCGCTGTCGCCGAGGCTGGCGTTATCAGCAAGCCGGACGCAATGAAGGGTGAGGCAATCAAAGCCTTTGTCACGCTCAAGGTTGGTCAGACGCCAAGCGACGAACTACATAAAAGCCTGATCGAGCATGTACGCCGTGAACTAGGACCAATTGCGACACCATCCGAGCTAGATTTTGTCGCGGGCCTGCCTAAGACGCGCTCCGGTAAAATCATGCGCCGTGTCTTGAAAGCGCGTGAGTTAGGGACAGAGTTGGGAGATTTGACAACCATTGAGGAGTAATTTGGAAAGACTGTGAAACAAATAGGCTGGGAAGCGGCTCATCACTTCCCAGCCTATTTGTTTCACAGTCTTTCTATAAGACACTTCAACTGTAACATAAAAACTGTCTCTTTTAATCTCTCGTAAAAATATTTCATCTCGTATCTCCCTGTTGCTCTTATGCGTTATTATGTTCATGTACACTAATTAAGGCGAGAAGGGAACGTAAGAGAGCTATGGCGACATTTCCTACACTATGTATTCGGATAGATGCGGACACTGAGTTACGCCCGATAGAAGAGCGCGACGCTCCATATATTTTCGCTTTGACCGATGCAAACAGGCTCTACCTACGTCAGTGGTTGCCGTGGGTAGATGGTACACGCTCTGTTGAGGACACCTATGCATTTATCCGTACCCTGAACATACAGCGTACCAGTAATGGTAGTTTTGGTTGTGTTATTCTTTATAAGCGACAGATAGTGGGAACCATCAGTTTTCATATGATCAACTGGTCAAGTCGGCGTGTAGAAATTGGCTACTGGCTAGGAGCAACGTTCCAAGGCAAAGGCTTGATGACGAAAGCGTGTAAGGCGATGGTGGCATACGCCTTCGATGAATGGCATCTCAACAAGGTTGAGATACGTTGTGCTCCTGCTAATATACAAAGTTGTGCTATTCCTCAACGCTTGGGCTTTACACTCGAAGGCATTATACGACAAGCCGAATGGTTATACGATCACTATGTGGACCTGAAGGTGTTTGGAATGCTAGAGAGCGAATGGCACTATCTGTAGGGACCGATTCATCGCGTCCTCGTTGGCAATTGAAACACAACGAGGACGCGATGAATCGGTCCCTACAGACGATACACAATCACTGTTACATAGACAGTGTTCTATTCCATTCGTGTCTTTCAAGGTGCTTGCGTCCCTCTTATTTGCCTATTCGGTGCAACTCGTCCTTCTATTGGACGTATTTTACGTAGTACAATATATAATAATGCTAACAAAGCATTCTTCATTCTGTAGTCGGGAGTAGGATAAGGTACTATGCCGATAAAAAACGTTACACATAGACTGTTACATATCAACTGTCATATTATGCGTCTGCTCTCGCTCATAAGTGTGCTCTGCGCCCTCTTTTTTATACAAGTGTATTCTGTTGCCTATGCAGATGGAGTACCCGGAGGTAACGTTGCAGACCCGGTTGTGCGTGCTGTAGACGTTGCGACGCCAGCAGTGGTACGCATCATTACTGATGTACCCGCGAAATTGACCGTGCATTTTTCGCAGACAACGACCGTTACCTTCCCTCAAACAGGCGACCCATATCCTGTTGAACTCTCTGGCAGTGGTGCTTTTATTAGCAGCCATGGTGATATTCTGACAGCAGACCATGTTGTCAATCCACCTCATGATGCATCATTAAGCCAATATCTTGATACGTTAGCTGCACCTGATGTTGCTACCTATATCAATCAGCATGGTACTCAGCAGGTTACGAAAGATCAAGTGGCAACAGCACTACAAAATAATTCGATAGCATCAGACCCACAGTATAGTCCAGCTGTAAGCGAGGCTTTTTTCAGTACAGCGTACACTGGTCCTCTGACAGCAACGAGCTTTCAAAACGTGCCACCAGAAATTCATGCTAAGATTGATACTATAGAGAAAGAAAGTGCTGTCGATCAGAGAGATACCGCGATTGTTCATGTCGCGCTTACCGATACGCCAAGTATAGCTATTGGTGACTCAACAGCTGTGCAACAGCAAGATGAACTCACAATTATTGGTTTCCCCGGTAATGGTGATGTCGGCAATAGTCCAACAAGCGTGCTCACTTCGTCTATCAACAAAATTATTGTCAGTTCGCTAAAAACGACCGATAATGGTGCCCCAGTTATTCAAGTTGGAGGCAATGTCGAACATGGCGATAGCGGCGGTCCCGCGCTCAATAGTAGTGGCAAGATTGTTGGCATCGTCAGTTTCGGCACCGCTAACCCGAACTCTCCTGGTAGTACCAGTTTCTTGCAAGCCAGTAGTAGTGCGCAAGCGTTGATTCAATCACTCAACCTTGATACAACGCCAGGAGGGTTTCAGAAGGCATGGAGCCAGGGGTTCACTGATTACGCCTCGACATCTGCTGGGCACTGGCACAAGGCGCAGACGGACTTGTCACAGCTACAAACAACTTATCCTAATTTCAAAGCTGTTACACCTTATCTGAACTATGCACAAGAGCAGGCAAAGAACGAGGCACAGCCAGCTGTTAGCCCAATCAGTATTGGCAAGACGACCTCCATTCCAGCTCTTGCATGGACTATTGGAGCGTTAACACTCATCGCATTTCTCGCACTTTTAATTGTTGCTCTCGGCTTCGGACGACGAGGCAAGAAAAGCGCAACTCCTGTAAATGTGGGACAAGGATATTCCACTCAAATGGCTCCAGGTGTTCCAATGCGACCAGTACCAGTGCCACAGGTACAACAGCAGGTAAATAATGGTTTTGCGCCTTCTATTCCAAATGCTCCACAAGCATATAACAATGGTTTATCAGCATTTGGAAGTCCACCACTTGCCCCTGTACAACCCTATCCGGGACAACAACCAACTGTGAGACAGCAACCGCCACAAGGGTCGATAACACCTGCTCCACAAGCATCACTAGGGCAGCAAACTACGCCTTCCGCTGACGCCTCTGGGATACTCCATCACTGGCCTTGTGGACACCTGAATCGCTCGACTGCACGTTTCTGTAGCATTTGTGGTGAACCTGCACCAGTACCGCCTGCATCGTCTACTTTTGTACGTCGCTTTGAGCAGTAAAGAGGTAACCATGATACGCAAAATAACACATGGCACAATCTTTCCACGTGAGGATGGAAAAATCATTGATGAGCATTTCGGAGTTTTGAACACAAAAAGTGATGCATTCAGCCTTGCGCACATGACAGCTCCTCCCGCATGGCGCGAACCAGCGCAAATTGCCGCGTTTGATGAGGTGGTAATTGTGGTACAAGGCACACTTGCGGTTGAAACAGACAGCGAACAGCTTACTATTGAAGTTGGAGAAACATGTTTAATTGAGAAGAGTACGCGAGTGATTTATAGCAATGCCAGCCAGGAATTCCTATGCGAATACTGGTCATTGTGTATACCTGCATTTCGACCTGAACGTACAAACATGAATGCGTAGAAACGACGAACAAAATGGACGGGTACGGCGCGCCGTACCCGTCCATTTTGTTCGTCGTTTCTACGCACCCATAATATTGTAACCTGCATCGACGAACATGATTTCACCCGTAATAGCTCGTGCATATGGCCCACAGAGGAACATCGCGGCATCACCTACCTCGCTCTGTTCAATGTTGCGGCGTAGTGGTGCGACTTGCCCCATCTGCTCACGGAACGAGGTGAAGCCAGAGACGCCACGTGCAGCAAGCGTGTTCAGAGGACCCGCCGAGATAGCGTTAACGCGAATGTTGTACTCACCTAATTCAAACGCGAGATAGCGTACACTACACTCTAACGCAGCCTTGGCAACCGCCATGACGTTGTACTTTGGCATCACACGCTCGCTCGCCATGTAGGTAAGAGTAAGCATATTGCCACCTTTGGCTTGCATCAGTGGTTTCGCGCGCTTTGCCATTGCGATCAACGAATACGCGCTGATGTCGAGTGCGGTATGGAAACCAGCACGCGTAGTATCAGTGAAGGGATTCTCTAGTTCGCTTGGTGGCGCATAGGCGACTGAGTGAATAAGAATGTCAAGTTCCCCGTGAAATATATTGCTCGCCTCTGCAAATGCAGCATCAAGCTGATCGTCCTGCTGCACATCACATTGCACAACCGACGTATTAGGAATTTTTGTTGCCAGTTCGCGCACATACTTTTCCATACGATCCTGATAGGCCAGCATAATCTGCGCGCCCTCTGACGCGAGCGATTGAGCGATAGCCCAGCCAATGGAGCGATGGTTCGCCACGCCAAAAATAAGTGCTTTCTTACCCTCTAATAAAGCCATACTCTTCCTCCTCTGATATGATAGTGTAGGGACTGATGGATGTATCACGTCCTTGTCAGCGGTCGATTATTTCAAAGGACGTGATACATCGGCCCCTACAAATTATCGTTCAATTGGATAGCGACGACCAACCCAGCCGTTCATGCCATTTGCTAGATTATGAACTTTGTTGAGACCTGTCAGTAGCGCGATTTCAGATGCAGTTGAGCTACGCTGTCCTGATGCACAGACAAAGATTACATCTTCATCTGTTGGCAAATTCAATTCTTTGAGTGCCTTGCCAAAACTGTAAATGCCATCAATCGTCACAAGTTCTGCCTCGGCAATATGCCCACGGTTCCACTCCTCTGGTGTACGCACATCTATTACACGTGTACCAGAATCAATCATACGTTTTGCATCATCCGTACCAATCGTTGTGTAGGGTAATGCTTCGTCCTCGTCTTCATATGCCATGCCTATCGTCTCCTTACTTTTTCTGTTCTTGGAACTCGCTCTTATATTGTTCTAGCCAGATGCGGCTTAAAAGAGTGGATGTAATCATGTATTCGTCACCCACAAATGTCATTGTGAGCAAGCCCTGATCTTCCATTTCACGAAAATCGTCTGTGGTGAGATAGAAGGTGCGAAGCATACGTGTTATATCGCTTTCCGGCAACTGTTTCCAGTCCAAAAGCACACCGAGAACGGCAGCATACTTTGGACTGCCATCATCAACTACTCGCATAGCCCTATCTCTTCCTTTCTCCTATTCAGCATGACTCATTATAGCACAATGAGTGTGTAGGGCTGATTTATGGTGATAAACAAATGTATATGGTATGGTAGGGGTCAAATTCATTACACCTTGTTGGCAACGCACAATCTTATAAGATGTTGAAACACTTCTTATGTTCTCGACATTCGTATTTGCCAACAGGGTGTAATGAATTTGACCCCTACCATTTGGTATATGCATAAAATGTTATCGAACTCGCACATGTATGTGTTATAACGTTAACAACGAAGGAGAATCACTCATAATGTATGACGATAGTCAACCACAAGCACAAGATATTCAAGCAAGCACGCTTATTCGCAATATTGGACAACTGGTCACGATGGCCCAAACGCTTATAACAGGAGCTACTGGACAATTACAAGTACTTGAACACGCGGCAATCGCCGTTCACGAAGGCGTCATTGTTTGGCTTGGTGCCGATGCTGACGCCGCGTCTCTTTTTCCTATGAATGATATAAAGCTCATTGATGCCCAGAGAGCGGTGGTTACACCCGGTTTCGTTGATTCACATACGCATCTTGTTTTTGCTGGAAATCGAGCAGAGGAATTTCAGCTTAGGCGTAACGGTATAAGTTATGGTGAGTTGCTCGCACAGGGACGCGGTATCCTCACAACAATGAATGCTACCCGTACTGCTGATATGCAGACATTGCTTACGCTGGCACGTACACGTCTTCGTGCAATGCACGACTATGGCACAACAACTGTTGAAATCAAGACTGGCTATGGTTTGAACGTGGCAACGGAAGAAGCGTGTCTTTCCATCATTCATGAGTTAAACACACAAGTAGACGACGAGGTGATGCAACCAACACGAGTTGTTCCTACATTTCTTGGTGCTCATAGTGTGCCCCCTGAGTATAAGGGAAAGCGAAGTGACTATGTAAATCTTGTTATCGACGAAATGCTACCTAGATTTGCAACACTTGCACGTTTCTGCGATGTCTTTTGTGAACGAGAGGCTTTCACAGAGCAAGAGAGTCGGCGCATTCTTGTACGAGCAAAAGAACTAGGTTATCGTCTTAAAGTACATGCAGATCAACTTAGTCCATCTGGCGGTACCAGACTTGCGGCAGAACTAGGAGCAGTTTCCGCCGATCATCTCGATTATGCAACGGATACCGATCTTGATGCGTTGCGGAATGCCGGAGTCGTTGCTACTCTTCTTCCAGGATGCTCTTACACATTGAGAAGCCCTTATCCATCAGCAAGGCGTTATATAGATCGTGGTCTTACAGTTGCGTTAGCAACAGACTTTAACCCTGGGACCTCATACTGTGAAAACATGCAGATGATTCTTGGTTTGGCAATGTCGGCAATGAATATGACGCTTGAGGAGGCACTATTAGCGACAACGATAAATGGCGCGAAAGCACTAGCACTACAAGACTTTATTGGAAGCATTGAAGTAGGGAAACACTGTGAACTTGCCCTCTGGTCAATCGACGACTATCATGAAATTGGCTATCACTTCGGCGGAAACCTTGTACAATCTGTACTTATACAAAACTAAGCGTTTGTTTCACAGGAGCAATGTTTCACGTGAAACATTGCTCCTGTGAAACAAAGCGAGGATAGGTTCATGGAACAACCAATAAACAACGAAAACTCGTTCGTTGTCGATCTGTTGACAACACTACAAAAGGATCGTTTTAGCTTCATTGCATGGAGGCATTTTCTCGTTCGTTCGTGGAATAGGTCATGTGAGACCGCGAAGAATTCACCCTCACTTACACGCTCGTGGTTTCGTGTAACAATTTTGATGGGCATGCTTGTGTTCAGTATCTGTATCACTATAGGAGTTCTTGAAGGTCCTCTTGTAATGCTTCGCCTATTACCTGGATTTGTTTTTTGCGTTACATGGCAACAAAGCGATGCTTTCTGGCACCTTGGCTTAAATAGGCATGTACAAACAAGAAAACTTTTACCGGCTATTGGGATAGCTAATATACTGACAGGCTTACGTGGGCTGAGTGCATCATTTCTTTTAGGACGATTTTTAGGCGGACTTGTTACACCCACATGGCTAGCGTTATCTGTATTTCTTTTTGGTGTAGTGACTGATATACTCGATGGACAGTTTGCACGAAAAACTGATACTCAGAGTAGGCTCGGTCAGCTTGCAGATGGCGAAACCGATTTTTGTCTTTATCTCGCATTGAGCATAATTCTTGTGCAAAATGGCGTTTTGTCAGTATGGTTAGCTTTAGTGCTGATACTACGCTTTTTTGTACTACTTATAGCGGCATTAGCAAGTTATTTCTTGTTAGCACAACCTGTGCACTTCGGGTCAACAATCTGGGGCAAATATGCGGGACTCGCGCAATGTCTCTATTTTTTCGTGTTACTGGCCCCAACACAAATAATGTTTATTACACGAGTAGTTAATCTTCCGTTACTTATTGCTACCCTTATTCTTACTATCGCGGCACCTATAGCTCAAATTATGGTAAATTTACGTAGAAACACAATAATGCAAACACACCCTTTGATGAATATTGACAACCGAAAACGGTAATCGTTCTCGGTTGGGCAGCAATTCATTGCGCCCAATGATGGGGGTGATGGGGCAACGCGTCGGCAACGATGCACGTTCCCAATGCGAACCCCTCTCGACTCATCATTGGGCGCAATGAATTGCTGCCCCTCCCGTCATTGCCGTATTCGAGTGTCAAAGGTCATCAGGCAACATCCGTGCAGCTCTTCGTAATTGCTTCCCACAATATTCGTTATAATTCCATTCCAGTGTTGGAATTCACGAATGTTTCACGTGAAACATGTACATTTTTAAAGAGTGTATCGTATCTATGTTAGAATATGAGCAATGTCGCTCAGAAAGGAAACTTCATGATGAAGACCATATCTATACAAAATGCTTCCGGCTCTAGTGTAATCCTCAACGGACAAGCACTTACTGCTACCGATGTACTCTCCGTTGCACGTCAATATACGCAAGTGAAACTAGGCAATGAATCCATCACGCTCATACGAAACGCACGTTCCGTGATTGATGATATCGCAACTCAAGGCAAAAAAGTTTACGGGGTGACAACTGGCTTTGGGCATCTTAGTAGCGTACGTATTCCACAAGAGCAACTTGTGGAACTACAACACAATCTGTTGCGTAGTCACGCTGCCGGTGTTGGGGAGCCGTTGAGTGAAGAGATTACACGAGCGATGATGCTCCTGCTAGCCGCCAGCCTTGCCCGTGGTCATTCAGGAGTGCGAGTCGAGGTTGTGCAATCTCTAATTACATTACTGAATGCAGGCGTATATCCACTTGTGCCATCGCGTGGTTCGGTCGGTGCGAGCGGTGATCTTGCTCCATTAGCACATCTTGGCCTGTTACTTGTGGGAGAGGGTGAGGCATTTCTTGCGGGTCAACGCGTTGCGGGGGCGGAGGTACTGCAACGCATCGAGCTTGCACCCCTACACTTGCAAGCGAAAGAAGGTCTGGCACTTATCAATGGAACTCACTTAATGGAGGCAATCGCAATATTGGCACTTGCGGACGCGAATACATTAGTGCATACTGCCGAAGTTGCCTGCGCGATGAGCCTCGAAGGACTGTTAGGGAGTCACGCACCACTTGACGAGCGTATTCATAGACGACGTGGGCAGATAGGGCAACAAACGAGTGCTACACACCTGCGTGAACTTGTACGTGATAGCGAGATACACGAAAGCCACCGCGATTGTCCACGTGTGCAAGACCCGTATACACTACGTTGTGCGCCACAGGTGTTTGGTGCCGTTCGTGATGCGCTTGAGTATTGCACAAACGTTTTTGAACGTGAACTAGGTGCCGTAACAGACAATCCACTCGTCTTTGCGGAAGATCATGATGTCATTAGTGGAGGCAACTTTCACGGACAACCTTTAGCTCTTGCACTTGATATGATGGCTATAGCTCTTGCGCAATTAGCAAGCTTCTCTGAAAGACGTATCTACGATCTTGTAGGGCCACACGAATGGGACAAAGGGGGAGCACCTTTATTTTTGACGCCCAATCCTGGCCTCAATTCGGGCTTGATGATTACACAATATGCGGCGGCAGCACTCGTGAACGAAATCAAGATATTGGCACATCCTGCCAGTATCGACTCTATTCCAACCTCGGCGGGTATGGAAGATTTTGTCAGTATGGGTGTAACGAGTGCCCATAAACTGTTGCGTATCATCGAACAGGCGCAACAGGTCGTTGCAATCGAATTGCTCTGTGCTGCGCAGATGCTAGAGTTTCGCAAACCACTTCAGCCAGGTTTAGGAGTGCACGACGCCTATCAACGTGTGCGTTCTCTTGTTGCCAAACTTGAACAAGACCGTATTCTCGCACCCGACATGGAGAAGTTAGCGCAAGCGGTCAAAAGCAGCATGTTTACAGAGGTGTAATGTTTCACGTGAAACATTATGTACATAACAAGTGATGCGGTGATGTTTCACGTGAAACATCACCGCATCACTTGCCCTCCATTTACTGAAATAATCTGTCCAGTGATATATGTAGCGGTAGGAGATGTTAGAAAAAGGGCTAAGCCGAGCACATCTTCCGCCGTCCCCCAACGCTGCATTGGCACATTCTGTATCAGCCTTCGATGGCTATCCTCTGAGAGGTGTTGGGACCACTCGTTCTCAATCCAACCAGGAGCGATGCAGTTTACACGAGTATGCGGCGCAAATTCTAATGCCAGACAGCGCGTCAACGAGAGAATTGCACCTTTACTCATGGCATACAATTGACTGGTTAAACCAATAGCACCGGAAAGTGCACCATCCCAGCCGATAGTAAGAATACATCCACCGTTTCGCATAAAAGGTTTGATATTGCGGCAACATTGCCATGTGCCCATAACATCAACCGCCATCATACGCTCAAACAATGCAATCTCGCTCATACCTTGTGTCTCTTTAGAATTTGCGCTTGCTCCTGCATTATTAATCCATACATCAAACGGTCCGAGTAATGAATGAGCATCTGTAATAAATTGAGTTATCGAGTTAAGTTGGCTCAAGTCAGCTTGCATTAGTACTGCCTGTCCGCCTTGTGTCTCTATCTGATGCACGATATCCTCCGCACCTTCCTGTGAGCGATGATAATGCACAAGCACTCTTGCTCCCTCAGCAGCAAAACCCAATGCCAATGTACGACCAATACCGTGTCCTGCTCCTGTGATAACCACTGTTTTTCCTTTAAGCATAAAACTCCTTTTTGCAATGTTTCACATGAAACATTGCAATTTTATAGTTGATGTTTCACGTGAAACGTTGTCGCGTGTAGTAGTCATGTGCTACACTGAGAGAAACGACGATGTTGTCGTTTGAAAGTACGCCATGTGCGCGTATACGAAGGGAGCATACACGGTGATCATTCATGAGGATTCTCTACATCCCTCTTCCTCTCCTACTCGTTCAGATTATCATACGCTACTACGACAACTACGGCATGATATCCTGGTTCGTTATCGTCCTCACATTCAAGAAGGTCCTGGTCCAATTCGTATGATGGCACGTATTGTAGCAGAACTTGAAAAAGAGTGTCGCGAACAGAGTATTCCTGAAGATATTATAAAATCTGAGATAGTGAACCGTACAATCGGTGATATTAATTTACGCCTAATTACTGAACGCGAAGGTGACGTAGGAGGTTTTAGCGATTATCGTTGCCTTGCAGACGAAGTTGGTGTTGCACTTCCCGACGAGCAATTAGCGGGTTATACAGCGACAGGAAAAACATATCTTTGGCTACGTGAGCAAATGATGGAATGTGAACGCCTCTTACTATCCCAATACATTGACCCACGTATGTACGATATCTACGGTATTGGTAATCCTCTTCTACGCGAACGGCTGGCACAAGAGATGCAGCAATGGGGTTTAGTCATCAGTAAAGAACAAGTAGCCGCAAGTCTGGGTGCGATGGATGGCATAGACAAAGTATTGCGAGGTTTGCACATCCAGTATCTGGCACAGGGCGTCTCTGATGTCGCAGTCCTCTTTCCAGAGCCTGGGTTTGGCGTTCCAGAGTGGCAGGCACGCTCTTTTGGTTATCGAGTACATCGTTTTCACACGTTAGAGGAAAATAATTTTAAGCTGACTGATACACAACTTGACTCACTACTTGCCGAACATCAAGATATTCATGTTCTTTATCTTACTATTACTAATAATCCTACGGCATTCGCGTATACCGCCGACGAACTGAATAGTCTTCATGCTACCTTGAGAAAGTATCGAGAAGCTGGGCGCACAGTCTATATCCTCGCTGACCTTGCTTATATTGGTACAGGAAAGCCATCCGAAGACGTTGCGCGCATGATGACATTTCGCGAACCGGATGTGGTGCAACATACTATCTTTGTGAGTAGCTTTTCAAAAACCCACAGTCTTACTGGAGAACGCTTTGGCTGGGTAACAGTTGGCGATCCAATGATTATGCCCAAACTTGCTCCCTGCTGGACAAATACTATGGCCTCACTTCCCGGCGAATGGCAGCTACGCTTTATGGCCTATCTCCGTCTCTTCGATACACGTCCATGGCTCTCGGAGAAGCTGCGTGCATTCTATGGCTTACGTCGTCAACGCCTTATCGCACAACTACAGCGTATTGACGAAGAGCAACACCTCTTCAAACACATCTATCTTGATGACGGTGCCACGGTCTACAATTGGAGTCAACTGCAATCGGGAGAGGATGCATTTTCGCTCTTCGAGAAAACAGGTATCGCAGGTGTCCCTGGTTCGGGTTTTGGTTATACAGATGAGTACATCCGCTTTTCCATCGGTGTTATACCGCCTATCACTTAACCTTGCTAGTTACACATTCAGATGGTACCCTTATGTAGGAACCGATTGTGCGATTCAACAAAACAGTGCGGACACGTCGATTGTAGGGGTCTAATTCTATTACACCCTGTGGGAGATGAACCGTGTTGGAGGAATTGATGCGACGTTGCAGATGTCCTCGAACAGTCTCAATTGCTAACAAGGTGTAATAGAATTAGACCCCTACAGGCGTTTTGCAACCTGATTATTTTGTTAGAGGAGTACGGCATCCTCTTACAGCATTTAAATACAAAGAGGACGCGATACATCGGTCCCTACAAGACGCGTTACGGAAATGTTTCACGTGAAACATTTCCGTAGTGAACAAAAAGAATTGGAGAAATAAGAATGGCTCTTCGCGTAGGCATCAATGGTTTTGGACGTATTGGGCGTCAGTCAATGAAAGCAATGCTTGAACGCTATCCACGCGATATAGAGATCGTGGCGATCAACGATCTTACCGATACAAAAACAAATGCACACCTGCTAAAATACGACTCCACTTATGGACGTTTCCCTGGTGAAGTCGAGGCAACGCCGGAAGCACTTATCGTCAACGGGCACAACATCAAAGTTATTTCACAGCGTGACCCAGCTCAAATCCCTTGGGGCGATCTTGGCGTACAGCTTGTGATCGAGTCAACTGGTTTTTTCACAGATGCGCGCAAAGCTGCAGCTCATCTACAAGGTGGGGCAAAGAAGGTTATTATTTCCGCGCCAGCTAAGGGTGAGGACTTGACCATCGTACTCGGTGTAAATGACAACGTATATGATCCTGCAAAGCACAATATCATCTCGAATGCCTCCTGTACCACAAACTGTCTCGCCCCTACCGCTAAAGTGTTGAACGATAGCTTTGGCATCGAGTATGGACTGATGAACACAATCCACTCGTATACAAACGATCAGCGCATTCTCGATCAGGTGCATACAGACCTACGCCGCGCACGTACTGCTGGCGCGAACATCATTCCTACCTCCTCAGGTGCTGCAATTGCTCTTGCACTAGTCATTCCAGAACTCAAAGGTCGTTTTGATGGCATGTCATTGCGTGTTCCAACGGTTACAGTTTCGGTCGTCGATTTTGTAGCAACGACACGGAAAGAAGTTACGCGAGAGAGCATCAATGCAGCCTTCAAAGAAGCAGCGGCCGGCCCACTCAAAGGTATCCTGGATATCAACGAAGAGCCATTGGTCTCGACAGATTATCGTGGTGACTCGCATTCATCTATCGTTGACGGACTCTCGACAATGGTCCTCGGCAACAACATGGTGAAGGTGATTGCGTGGTATGACAACGAATGGGGCTATTCTAGCCGTGTTGCCGATCTTGCAAACTTCGTGGGGCAAAAGGGTTTCTAATGAACAAGAAGACATTGCGCGATATCGACGTTGCGGGTAAACGCGCATTAGTGCGTGTTGACTTTAACGTTCCTTTAGACGCTGAGCAGCATATCACTGACGACACACGTATTGTCGCAGCACTTCCCACCATTCATGCATTGCTGGATGGTGGGGCCTCTGTTGTCCTCATGTCCCATCTAGGCCGACCTGATGGTAAGGCTGTTGAGACACTGCGCATGACTCCAATTGCGCACCGCTTGAGCGAACTCCTGCAAAAACCTGTACAGACAGCAAGCGATAGCGTAGGACCGGAAGTCGAGGCTCAGGCGAAAGCATTACAAGCGGGACAAGTGCTGTTGTTGGAAAATCTTCGCTTCCATAAGGAAGAAGAGAAAAATGACCCTGCCTTTGCTCAACAGTTAGCGCACCTTGGTGATATCTACGTTAACGATGCCTTTGGCACAGCACATCGTGCGCACGCCTCAACGGAAGGCGTTGCACATCTGCTACCGGGAGTCGCGGGTTTATTGATGGAAAAAGAGCTAAACTTTCTTGGCTCGACACTAGAAAATCCAAATCGTCCTTTCGCCGCCATAATAGGAGGGGCAAAGGTTTCTGACAAGATCGCTGTTCTGGAACGCCTGATTGAGCTTGCTGATGTACTCTTAATCGGGGGCGGTATGGCGAATACCTTTCTCGCTGCCGAGAGCTACGAGATCGGCGAGTCGTTGTTTGAAGAGAGCAAGCTAGATGTTGCACGTGAAATGATTTCAAAGGCGCATCAGCACAACGTCAAGCTGCACCTGCCGTCGGATGTGGTCATAGCAGACCGCTTCGCGGCTGATGCTCAACATAGAACAGTTACCTGCTATCAAGTTCCAGCGCAAGGATGGCGCATTCTTGATATCGGTCCCGCAACCATTGCCAACTTCCGCGAAACGCTCGCAGATGCCAATACAATTATCTGGAATGGTACGTTAGGAGTTGCGGAAATGCCCGTGTTTGCTGAAGGTACCAATAGCATGATACAGATTCTGGCAGACCGCACACGAGAGGGTGCTACAACTATTATCGGTGGTGGTGACTCTGCCGCAGCAGTGGAACATGCAGGAGCAGCCGACAAAATGACGCATGTTTCAACTGGTGGGGGGGCGTCGTTAGAGTTTCTCGAAGGCCGCACACTACCAGGAGTAGCAGCACTGCAAAATAAAGAATGATGGAGGATTAGGCATGGCACGCGCCCGTACCGCAATTCTCGCGGGTAATTGGAAGATGAATTACGGTCCTACCGAGGCGAAACGTTTTGTGAAAGAGATACTACCAGAGCTTGGGCAGGTGCTATATAACAGTACACAAATGCTCTGTATTCTCTGTCCGCCAACAATCTCGTTGGATGCGGTACGGACGGCTCTCGACACACTTCCGTCATCACTACAAAACTATGTCGAACTTGGTGCGCAAAACATGTACTTTGAGGAGAAAGGAGCCTTCACAGGCGAAATTTCGCCACTCATGGTACGTGAATTGTGTAGTAGCGTTATACTCGGTCACTCCGAACGTCGTATGCACTTTGGTGAGACCAACGAACTCGTCAATAAAAAAACGTTATCCGCGTTACAACATGGACTACGCCCAATTGTGTGCGTAGGTGAAAACGAGGAGCAACACGCATCAGGTCAGACAGAGCACATCATCCAGACCCAAATTCAGGATTGCCTGTGCAATTTTCCTAAAGAACACCTACAAAATATTGTTGTTGCGTACGAGCCTGTCTGGGCTATTGGAAGTGGCAAAGCAGCAACAGTAGATGATGCAGGGAAAGTTGCACATACTATTCGTCAACTTTATCAAAGCATGTACGATGAAGAAGTGGCCACTACATTGGGCGTTTTATATGGCGGGAGCGTTACATCCGACAATATCAACGAATTTATGACCCATCCTGACATAGACGGAGCACTCGTTGGTGGAGCAAGTATCAGGTCTGATTTTGTTGAGATTGTGCGTAGAGTTGTGGAAAATACATAAAACAAGAGTGTTCATGGAGTTTTGAGCACTCCATGAACACTCTTGTTTTGTGTTATCTCTTGACGACTAGGAAGGCGAAACTTCTTCTTTGCCGCCTGTTCCTTCAAGCAGATTCTTGATTGATTGTAAAGATTTATCTAAACCTTCCTCAATCGCTGAATCCTGACTACCCTTTTGTTGAGCCATCTGCTGACTCACTTGTGGCGGTGGATCAATCGTAAGATGAACGGTCACTTGCGATGGAGCATTCTCGCTCGATCCCTTGAACTCTAGCCATCCCTTATAATTGTTTTCACCGTCGGATCCCCATTCTAAACGGTGATTGCCATCATCTTTGTGAAAGTAGCCATCCGCGTCATACTTATGACCGTTTGGCGCCTCTCCTTGAACACGTACACGCTCACCTTGTTGTGGCTCAGCGTGTTTCGTTGTTGGTACGTATTTGGGTAAGTTCGCTACGTCTGAGACGAAATCTTCGATCTGCTGCCTTGTCGCATTAATCGTTATGGAACGTTCGTATTCAGCCATCGTGAAGTAAGCCTTTCTCACGAATTAAAAAATGGTAAAAGCGTACTACATGTCTCGACCTGTATACACATCCATGAAACAAGCGGAAACATCTCCGGTTTCGTCTACGTAGACTGGAGTAGAGGAGTTCACAGACTCCTTTCTACCTAAGTAGTATCGTACTCGAAAAGAAGCACGAAAATCAAGATGTTTTTGTTAAATTTTTCGCTTATAGTTCATCTATTTAAGAATATTACTTTTATAGAGCAGTTTATAGCCTAAATGCTTCATGCGGAATGTCTATACCTCTCACTTACGCTGCTCTAAAAGTGCTGATTGAAATCCACTTGCTTTAAAAGCATCTTTTGCTTCTTTTTTGGTATCATTATCTTGATAATAAAAGAGGCTTTGTATCTTCCAGCTATCTTCGTCTGCCGGTTGTACTTCTATGACGTTTGTCACCTTATGTTCTATCGAGAGTAATACTACAATATTGATAGATTGGGCAATCTGGCTGCGGAGCAATTTTTTTCGCGAAGAGGATTGTTCTTTGCTTGCTAAGGCGCAAAGCGTCTCAAAGCGCGTTAGACAGTCTTGCACATTCTGAGCATAGATCGTAGTCATAACACCATTCAGGCCGTTGTACATGGCTTGTAGCAACGTTTCTGCCTCACTGCTACGACATTCGCCAACAATCACACGATTTCCATGCATACGTTCAGCATAAGCAATTAAGTCGCTCGTCGTTGTAGAGTTTCTTCTATTCGTCTGTAGCACAACTGTATGAGATTGCTTCAGTCGTAATTCGGCACTATCTTCAATAGTCACGATGCGTTCTTGAGGAGGAATGGCGGCACAAAGTGCGTTGAGTAGTGTTGTTCGTCCCGACCCTACAGGACCACAGATAAGTATGTTCAGGCGCGCTTGTACACAGCCATGCAGCATATCCGCCATCTCTTGACTCATAGACCCTTGTTTCACCAAGCCAGATAAAGTTGATAGGTTTTTTGAGTGTTTACGAATCGTCAATGCTGGCCCATTCACTGCATTTGGAGGCAAAGCGATTGTGAGCAAGGAGCCATCAGGTAAGCACACGTCGGCAAGAGAACCGTGCAGAGGTAGAGACTGTTTAGCTGTAGACAAGAACTGTTCGATAACGCGAAGCATATGTTGCTCATCTGAAAAATGCAGTGCGGTTTGTTGTATCTCACCATGCCTCTCAACGTAGATACGGCGCGGACCAAGCGCGGTTATGAGTGAGATCGTTTCATCACAGAGTAAAGCCGTAAGAGGATTTGCGTCGTGTTCTATTTTGGGTTTGTTAAATTGAACTGTTTTGTCATCATCAAGCAATTCCTCGTGTATAGCTACAGAAGGGCTGAGGACAAAGAGTGGTATAGTAGGTAGGTCTTCATAGCACACCGTGTGTTCTTGCGTTTGTGTCGCTGCTACGGGCGATCCAGAATGAACATCATTTAACCACATTGCATCCGTATCTTCTCGTGTTTCCAGGGTGCTTAATATATTGCGCCGAATGAGTGCTCTTGAGCGTGCCGAAGGTCTTGGATATTTTTTCGCTTGCATGGCCTAGTTCTTCCTCCTTCATTTGTCACTTGCCGCCTTCGGCGGCAAGTGGGAGAGAAAACTGGGGCACAGCCCCAGCCCCAGTCAAGGGGCGGTAACCCCTTGCATCCCCGCTTTTGAGAAGTGACAAGTGAACTTTGACTGTGAGAGTTGGGAGTGATGTCTCTTTTCCAGTATAGCGACTCAAGCGAAATGGTGAGTAGAGCAACAAAAAGCGCACTGGAAGAAGTTTTCCAGTGCGCTTTTTGTTATCGCTCTTAGTCCAGGTAGTCTTTTAATTTGCGGCTACGGCTGGGATGGCGTAATTTACGAAGTGCCTTCGCCTCGATTTGGCGGATGCGCTCACGCGTAACGTGAAACTCTTTTCCGACCTCTTCTAACGTGCGGCTGCGTCCGTCGTCAAGTCCAAAACGCAACTGTAGCACCTTGCGCTCACGCTCGGTCAGGCTGTCCAAGACATCCTCAACCTGCTCTTTGAGCAATTGATGACTCGCGGCCTCGGCGGGTGCGAGTGCGGTGTGATCTTCGATGAAGTCTCCAAGATGGCTGTCATCCTCTTCACCAATAGGTGTTTCAAGGCTTACAGGTTCCTGGCTGACTTTGATGATCTCACGCACTTTCTCCGCACTAATCTCCATCTGCTCCGCGATCTCTTCGGACGTTGGTTCACGCCCCAGTTCTTGCAGCAGACGACGACTGATACGAATCAACCGGTTGATTGTCTCGACCATATGTACTGGAATACGGATGGTACGCGCTTGGTCCGCGATAGCGCGGGTAATCGCCTGACGAATCCACCAGGTTGCATAGGTACTGAACTTGTAACCCTTTGTGTAGTCGAACTTCTCGACAGCACGAATCAAGCCGATATTGCCTTCTTGGATCAAGTCCAGCAAGCTCATACCACGC
Organism: uncultured Ktedonobacterales bacterium; assembly: GCA_964657325.1. Taxonomy (GTDB): domain Bacteria; phylum Chloroflexota; class Ktedonobacteria; order Ktedonobacterales; family Ktedonobacteraceae; genus JBBQVS01. Next base: position 24,660 of record CAZZVE010000012.1, on the reverse strand, counting down.
CCAATATATTTTTTCGCTACACTCACAACGAGGCGCAAGTTTGCTTCGGTCAAACGGCGCTGTGCCTCCTCACCGTCATCGATATAACGGCGTGTAGTTCTATTCTGTTCTGGCTTCGCTCGTTCCGCTTTGCCACGCTCCATGCGTTGTGCAAGGCGTACCTCTTCTTCTGCGTTGAGCAAGGGCACACGCCCAATTTCACGCAGATACATGCGCACGGGATCGTCCAGGCTGCTTTCTAAATCAGCAACCACGATTCCAAAGCCATCTTGTAGTTCTTCCCATTTAGGGTCAACCATCACTTCTGCATCCGCGATTACCTCGACATCTTCAGGTCCCGGCTCCCAGTCTGCTGGCGGCTCTTTGGTTGGGTCCAGGGCATCCATAGGCTCTTCGTCCTGTAGCTTAAACAAGTCAAAATGCTCAGGTGCCTCAAGAGAAGTCTTGTAGCTTCCTTCAGCAGTATGAGTAGAATGACCTACGGCTTCAACACCAAAAACATTTTCCGCATCTCTTAACATAGACTCATCAAAAGTATCCAATAAAAACACGTCTCGTAGGGGTTCTGTGTGCCCCAAAGTCCCCACCACAATCTCACTCCCACGCTCTTCCTCTACGCGATCCATCACATCTTGTTCCCGATTCACCATTCTGGCATCCCCCTTCAGAAAACAGGTCAGCATTATAATAAAAGGAAAAATTCCTGCTCTCCGATTCCGACTTGGTAAAATGATTGCACTCATTGACTAACAATATAAAGTCACCCTTGAAGGTGAGTCGCAGAGTCGATTGTTCGTACTTGTTGGTGTACTTCTTTTAGCCGTTGCTGAAGCTGCTGTACTCCGGCCCTATCGCCGGAATCGACTGCTTCTCGCAGTAAGTATTGTAATTCCGTATTCAGTTGTACCAAGCGCGTTCGTTTGAGTCGTGTAGCACATTGGACGGCTGCTTTTACCTGTCCCACCCCATCTAAAGGGGACCTCGACTCAACGGACTGTTGCACCCTAGCAACTGCTGCTTGCAGTTCCACAGGCACAAGTTGCTCTAAGGATTGATATGAGGGGGAAGAACTACGTTGGTACAGAGCGTTTAGTATGTGGTATAACTCTCGCGTGTCTGTCCCGGCGAAGTCACCATCATGTATTATACCACACACATACGGACTTAAACCAGGATTTTGCAAAAGTAGCCCAATCAGGTAGTCCTCCCATTGTAGCTTATCCGCTTTACTCTTGTCAATACTAACGTATGAAACAGTAGAATTGGTAACACTAGTACTTTGTGTATAGGACTCTTCTCTTTTGCCACTCGGACCCGCCGCATTCTCGTCATTCAACCATTCCGGCTCAGCAGGTTCTGATCCCCCTGCTCTTCCTTGCCTCTGCGTCATTGGATCGGCAAAAGCAGCCCTTACACCCTGCGTCTTTTGACCTCGCAAGACGCGTTGTAGCTCTTCATACAGTGTACGTTCGTCAATGCTAATCATTGTCGCAAGCTTACGCATATAAGCATCACGCTTGATACGATCACTCATCATACCAATCACAGGAAGCAAACGCTTCGCAGCCTCTGTCTTCCCATGTGGTTCACGTAGGTTGAGGTCCTCTGTTTTTACTACGAAGTAGTAATCAATAAGTGGCAAGGGATGCGATACAGCGTATAGCCAAAGCGAAAAGTCGCGCCGAATTACCTCGTCTGGGTCTTCTCCTGCTGGCAACTGCAGAACATTGATCTCAGCATCAACCTGTTCTTCGAGCATAATCATGCCACGTGATGCTGGTCCGTTTTTACCCCGACGTTGGAGTGTGGCATTACCGGCGAGTGGTACTGCGACAACCTTTTTATCAAAACCCTTCTGAGCTTCTTGAATACCATGCTCAGTTGCTGCACTTCCAGCTGCATCAGGATCAAGAGCGAGTGTTACCTGCTTGGTAAGCTTCTTGATCTGCTGAATATGCTTTTCTGTAATCGCGCTTCCAATACATGCTACGGTCTGCTTTGTCCCGTATTGATGGGCAATTACCGCATCAACATAGCCTTCTACTATAACAACTTGTCCCGCCTGTTTTATTGCATCGCGTGCCATATCTATAGCATACAATACCGTATTTTTTTCAAACAACGGCGTTTGTGGCGAGTTTAGATACTTTGGTTTGCCATCACCTAACGCACGTCCACCAAAACCAATTACATGCCCACGTGTATCTCGAATGGGAAAGATCAAGCGGTTACGGAAGTAATCGTAAATACCGTTCCCGCCCTCTTGAGTAATCGAGCCTTCCCGTTCACGCGCAAGTCCACCCATGACAAGTTCGCGCTCTGTGTAGCCCTGCGTCAAAAGGTAACGCGATAAGCCATCCCACGCTTCAGGAGCGTAACCGAGGCTAAATGCGAGTACAGTTTCGGATGATATACCACGACTTTGCACACATGCACGAGCCTCTGACGCCTCTTTAGAGCGCAATAGTGCTTGATGAAACCAGAGGAGCGCGTCTTCATTCAACTTGCGTAGACGCTCTTTGATAGCACTCCGCTCACGCTCCTCTTCCGGGTTCCGTCCGGGCGTATCTTCGACAGTAACACCAGCTTTTTCCGCGAGATAGTGTAGCGTATCGCGGAATTCTAGCCCTTGCTGCTTCTGCACAAAGGAAAAGATATCACCACCCTCGTTACAGCCAAAACAACGAAACGTTTGTGCTTCAGGAAACACATAAAACGAGGGGGTGCGCTCATTATGAAATGGGCACAGCCCTTTGAGGGCCTTGCCCGATTTTTGTAAGCGAACGACCAAACCGATCTCGTCGGCTATATCAACCTTTGCTTTAATAGCCTCAATGGGAGACGCAGACATTGTTATTCCTTAGCCAGTTGCATGAGAACGCATGAGTAGAAAACACCGTAGCTATTTACTATACCACATCAAATAGAACGCCTCAGAAGACAAAAAAATACACTTCATCTTCATACATTGTACTTACCGCTACTTCCTATTCGTAAGAGTATGGGACATATAGGCATACAGAACAATCCAATAGCGTTTTTGTAAGAACTGCACTGCCTTATTACCTATTAGTAGTAGGACGCATGTACTAAGTTGAAATAAAATTCTTAAAAACTCCTTCCCAGAAAAAGTTATCCACTTTTCCACACGCTCTATATACTATGATTCTTATTTATATAAAAATATATAAGATCGTAGTAGTAGTAGGGGATGTGGAAAAGCGGATAACTTATGCCAAAAATTGTTTAGCATATTTTTGTGTTGACGCTTGCTAAGCCCCACAAGCCACGTTAGCGTATGTGGATAAGTTATCCACACGTACTTTTATACAGAGAAAGTTGTGGATAACCTATAAATAAAGGGGATAACTTTGGGTCAAAATGGGGATAACTTATCCACATCATTTTTCTCCCAATAGAAATGGGGATAACTTATCCACACTCTATGCGGATAACTTTCCGACTTATCCTCCAGGTAAGAAAAGTGTGGATAAGTTATCCACACACAATGTGGAAAGTAATTCTAACTTATCCCCCATGCAAGAAAAGTGTGGATAACTTATCCACATTTTTTGTGGATAAGAAAAAGAGGAGAAAAGTTAAATGCATTTATCCACAATTTCTAGGAGTTGTCCACATTTTTAGCTAGTTTATCCACTTTTTGCTCACTATGCCCGATAGATAGCAAGATAAGCCTTCTAAAAAATTGTTCTAAAGTTATCCTCGGTATTAAAAAATGTGGA